>JAIRNL010000297.1 GCA_031258035.1 Azoarcus sp.
CTCGCCGCTCTCTGGCGTCCATTTCGACGCAGCAGGCCCACTCATGGTTTCAAGACGCCCGCCCAGGCCGGAAAAGCAGGCCGGCCCCAAACGGTTTTCCCCCTCCGGCAAACACGGAAAGGGGTTGAAGCTTCTTTTCATCCACCAGAACTTCCCGGCGCAGTACTTCCACATCGCCCTGCATTACGCCGCCGATCCCGCCAACACGGTGGTCGCGGTGGGCGAAGCCGCCAATCTGCGCCAGCGCCAGGCGCTACCCGGCGTCATCTACCTGGGCTACGACCTGCCGCCCGCGGCGCAGGCGCCGAATGCCCACACGCACCATTACGTGCGTCGCCATGAAATGAACGTGCGCCGCGGGCAGGCGGTAGCCCGCCTTCTGGCTCAGATGCGGGAGCAAGGGTTCGACCCGGATGTGATCTGCGTCCATCCCGATTGGGGCGAGGCGCTGTTCATCCGGCTGATCTGGCCACAAGCGCCCATCCTGGCTTACGCGGAGCATTACGACGACCCGAACGGCCCGCTGCTGGATTTCGACCCGGCCTTTCCCGCCACGCCGGATATGCGCTGCATGGCGCTTGCCGCGAACGCCACCCGCGCGATCAGTTTCGCGGATGCCACGCATTTGCAGACGCCCACGCGCTTCCAGTGGCAGAAATTGCCGCCGGTTTTCCGGGCGCATGCCAGCCTGTTGTACGACGGTATCAATACGCGGGCTTTCCGCCCGGATCCGGCGGCGGCGCTCGTGCTTGCGGCGCAGGCGACCGCGCCGGCGCGGGGCGCGGGTGGGGAATACGACGACGCTTTTGCCGCAGCGCCGCTCCCCGCCTGGTTTCCGATGCGGCAAACGGCGCTGAAGCTGACACGCGCGGAGCCGGTGGTGACGTTCATCAGCCGCACCCTGGAGCCTTTCATGGGCTGGCCGGCCTTCGCGCGGGCCATACCGCTCATCCAGGCGCAATGCCCGCAAGCGCATTTCGTCATCGTGGGACGGACTTCGGACGGCTACGGGCCGCCGCCGCCCAATGACGCGAACTGGCGCGACCTGTATCTGGAGGAAATCCGCGACCGCGCCGATCTGCCCCGGCTGCATTTCCTGGGCACGGTGACACCGGAGGTCATTTGCCACGTCCTCGCGCTTTCCAGGGCGCACGTGTATCTCGTCTATCCTTTTTCCCTCTCTTATTCTCCCGTGGAGGCCATGAGCAGCGCCGCGCCGCTGGTTCTTTCCGATACCGCACCGGCGCGGGAGATCGCGGACGATGGCGTGGAGGCGCTGTTCGTGGATTTTCACTCTCCCGAGGCCATCGCCGAGGCCGTCCTGCGCCTGCTCCGCGATCCGGCGCTGGCCGCGCGCCTGGGCCAGGCCGCCAGGGCGCGGGCGCTGGCCCGGTACGGCCGGGATGTGTGGCTGCCGCGCTGGAAAGGCGTGATCGAAACCCTGGCGCGAGGCGAGACGCCCGGGAAGTGCGACCCGCGCCTTTGAGGCTGTCCCCGACGCGGGCGGACGGGCGCGGTTCGCACCGATGCCTCGCGCGGCGGCGCGGAGACTCCGGGTTTGACACGCCACCGCCGATTCCCCAACATCTTCCGTTTTCCGCCTTTCGCGCCGTCCGCCGATGTCCGCCTCG
This sequence comes from Azoarcus sp., assembly GCA_031258035.1. Lineage (GTDB taxonomy): Bacteria > Pseudomonadota > Gammaproteobacteria > Burkholderiales > Rhodocyclaceae > WRNU01. The sequence goes on from JAIRNL010000297.1 coordinate 1,632, forward strand.
CTCCTGCAACGCTCGCTTGCCGCCGTCTGGCATCCGTGTACCCAGATGAAACACCACGAAACCCTGCCGCCGGTGCCGATCGTCGGCGGCGAGGGGGCGTGGCTCGTCACGGAAGATGGCCAGCGCCTGCTCGACGGTATCAGTTCGTGGTGGGTCAATCTGTTCGGGCATTGCAACCCGCGCATCAACGCCGCGTTGCGCGAGCAGCTCGACCGCCTGGAGCACGCGATGCTCGCCGGTTTTACTCACCCGCCAGTGGTCGAACTCTCCGAGCGGCTGGGGGCGCTCACGGACGGGGCGCTCGGACACGCTTTCTATGCTTCGGACGGGGCGTCGGCCACCGAGATCGCGCTCAAGATGAGCGTCCATGCCTGGCGCAATCAGGGGTTGCCGCAAAAGAACCGCTTCCTGTGCCTGGAAGGCGGCTATCACGGCGAGACCGTCGGCGCGCTCGCCGTCACCGACGTGGCGCTGTTCCGGGATGCTTACGCGCCGCTCGTGCGCCAGGCCGATACCGTGCCGTCGCCGGACGCGCGCCGCGCCGTGGCGGGTGAGTCCGCCGCCGATGTCGCGCGCCGCGCGGCCGGGGCGTTGGCCGCAAGGCTCGAAGCCGAAGGCGAATATGTCGCCGCGTTCATCCTCGAACCGCTGGTGCAGGGCGCGGCGGGGATGGCGATGCACGATCCGGAATATCTGCGGCTCGCCCGCGCGCTCTGCGACCGGTATCGGGTGCACTTGATCTGCGATGAGATCGCCGTCGGTTGCGGACGCACCGGCACTTTTTTCGCGCATGAACAGGCGGGCATCCGCCCCGATCTGCTTTGTCTTTCCAAGGGGATTTCCGGCGGTTATCTGCCGCTGTCCGTCGTGTTGTGCCGCGAGGAGATTTTCCGCGCCTTTTACGACGACGATACGCGCCGGGGTTTCCTGCATTCGCATTCCTACACCGGGAATCCGCTCGCCTGCCGCGCCGCGCTGGCGACGCTGGATATTTTCGCCGAAGACGATGTGCTCGCCGCCAACCGGGGGCGCGCCGCGCTGCTGGGACGCCTGTTGGCTGAGACGTTTTCCGCCCACGCGGCGGTGCGCCACCCGCGCCAGCGCGGCATGATCGCCGCTTTCGAGGTGGCGGACGCGCCGCCGGATTTTTCCCGCCGCTTTTTCGCCGCCGCGCGCGAGGCCGGCGCGCTCCTGCGGCCCATCGGCAACACCGTGTATTTCATGCCGCCCTACGTGATGGGAGAGGCCGAATTGCGCGCGCTGTTCGCCGCCGCCGCGCACGCCCTCGCACGGGTGCTGGGGTGAGCCGGCTCGACGGCCTGCGCGCCGCGCTCGCCGCGCTCGAGCGGGATCATATGCGTCGCTTCCGCCACGACAACGAGGCGCCCTGCTCGCCCCGCGTCGTCATCGACGGCAAGGCGTATCTCGCTTTTTGCAGCAACGATTATCTCGGCCTCGCCGGCGATGCCCGACTTGCCGGGGCGCTTGCGGAAGGGGCGCGGCGCTGGGGGGCGGGCGCGGGGGCCTCGCATCTGGTTTCCGGCCATTATGCGGTGCAGAGCGCGCTCGAACGGCGCCTGGCGGCTTTCACCGGGCGCGAGCGGGCGCTCGTTTTTCCCGCCGGTTTCATGGCCAACTGCGGCATCGTCCCGGCGCTCGCCGGGCGGGGCGACGCCATTTTCGCCGACCGCCTGAATCATGCGTCGCTCATCGACGGCATGTTGTTGTCGCGCGCCGGGGCGCATCGTTATCCGCATCTCGATCTCGCCGCGCTCGAACGCTTGCTTGCCACGAGCAAGGCGTCAACGAAGCTCATCGTCAGCGATGCCGTGTTCAGCATGGACGGCGACATCGCGCCCTTGCGCGGTTTGATGGCGCTCGCCGAGCGGTTCGACGCTTGGTTGCTCGTCGACGATGCGCACGGTTTCGGCGTGCTTGGGCCGCGGGGGCGCGGGACGCCCGCCGAGGCGGGGCTGCCCGATGCCGCTTCCGAGGGCTGGCGGCTGATCCAGGTCGGCACGCTCTCCAAGGCCGCCGGCCTGGCTGGGGCGTTCGTCGCCGGGGCGGAAGAGGTCGTCGAGTGGCTGATGCAGAAAACGCGCACGTATCTTTTCACCACGGGCTCGCCTCCGGCGCTGGCTCACGCCCTGCTCACGGCCATCGACCTCATCGAGGAAGGCGAGGCCCGCCGCGAGCGCCTCGCCGCGCTGACGGGACGGCTCGTCGCGGGTCTCGCCCAGCGGCGCTGGAAGCTGCTGCCCTCGCGCACGCCCGTCCAGGCCCTCGTGATCGGCGACAACGCCGCCGCGCTCGCGCTCGCCGCCGCGTTGCTGGAGGAAGGGTTGTGGGTGCCGGCCATCCGTCCGCCCACGGTGCCCGCCGGCAGCGCGCGGCTGCGCATTTCCCTGTCGGCGGCGCATGCGCCGGAGGATGTCGACCGCCTGGTCGAGGCCCTCAACCGGCTGGAAGAGGCGCTGTGAGCGCGCCGGCCCGGACGCCGCTGGTATTGCTGCACGGCTGGGGGATGACGCCGGCGGTGTGGCAGCCGCTGGTCGCCGCCCTGGGCGAGGAGGCTGGCGTCGATGTCCGCGCCCCCGCCCTGCCCGGCCACGGCGGCGACGGCGGCCACGGCGATGACGGCGCGGCGCGGCCGGCGGCCACGCTCGCCGCCTGGGCCGAGGCGCTCGTCCGCGCCCTGCCGCCCGCCGCCGTCCTCGTCGGCTGGTCGCTGGGCGCGCTGCTCGCGCTCGAACTCGCCCGAACCCGGCCCGACCGCATCACCCGCCTGATCCTGTTCGGGAGCACGCCCCGCTTCGTCGCCGCGCCGGACTGGCCGCACGGGCTGGATGCCGCGACGGTGGCGGCTTTCGTCGACGGCTACGCAACCAGCCCGGCAGCAACGCTGCGCCGCTTTTTCGCCCTGCAAAGCCTGGGCGACGCCGGTCGCGGCCAGATCCTCCCGCGGCTCGGGGCCGCCGGCGTCGCGCATGCCGGGCAGGCCCTGCCCGCGCTCGCCGACGGGTTGCGCCTGCTTGCCGAAACCGATCTCCGGGCCGGCATCGCGTCCATCGGACAGCCCACTTGCCTCATCCACGGCGACGGCGACGCGCTGATGCCGCCCGCCGCCGCGCGCTGGCTTGCCGGCGCCCTGCCCCGCGCCCGCCTGGTCGTGCTGGAAAATCGCGGCCATGCGCCGTTTCTTTCCGATCCCACCGGCTGCGCGGCGGTCATCCGGGCCAGCCTGGACGCGGCGGGAAACCGGCCATGAGCGCCAGCGGCGATGCCCGCAGGAATGAAATCCGCCATGCTTTCGAGCGCGCCGCCGCTACCTACGACCGCGCCGCGAACGTGCAGCGCGCCGCCATGGCGCGTCTGTTCGCCTTTGCCCGCGCATGCCCGCCGGCCTCGCCCGTGCGGCGGGTGCTCGACGCCGGCTGTGGCACCGGGCAGGCGCTTCCCTGGCTGGCGGCGCGGTTTCCGCGCGCGCAATGTATCGGCCTCGATTTTTCCGCCGCGATGCTTGCCCGCCTCTCCGAGGCTTCGCCCGTGTGCGCCGACATCGAACGCCTGCCGTTCGCCGAAGCCAGCTTCGACTTGTACTGGTCCAGCCTCGCCCTGCAATGGTGCGACCCGGCGGCCGCGCTCGCCGAGGCGGCCCGCGTGCTGACGCCGGGCGGCATGGCATGGATCGCCACCCTCGGGCCGCACACGCTGCATGAATTGCGCGCCGCCTTCGCCGCCGTGGATGACGATGTGCACGTCATCGATTTTTTTTCCACCGCCCAGTGGCTCGCCGCCGCCGGGGCCGCCGGACTCGTCGCGGAGGCGCACGCCGGGGAGCCGCTCCACGAGCTCGCCGCCGATTTACGCGCACTCCTTGGTAACATCAAGGCTGTTGGCGCGCGCGCCGTCGATGGCAGACGGCGGCGACCGCTCGGACGGCGCGGCTGGTTGCTTCTCCAGTCCGCCTACGAAGCCTTCCGCCGTCCCGACGGCGCCCTGCCAGCGACGTATGATCTGATCCTGCTCGTTTTGAGAAAGCCAGCATGAATGCTTTCCGCGCCTGGTTCGTGACCGGAACCGACACCGAAGTCGGCAAGACGCTCGCAACCTGCGTTCTCATCCACGCCGCGCGCGCGCAGGGCCATGTCGCCCTGGGCATGAAGCCGGTGGCGGCGGGCGCGGAAAAGGCCAAGGCCGGCGAGCGGATCATCAACGAAGATACCGCCCGCCTGCGCGCCGCCGGCAGCTTCGACCCCGGCCACGATCTCATCACCCCTTATTGCCTGCGCGCGCCGGTCGCGCCGCACCTGGCCGCGGAAGAAGAAAGCATCCGGATCGACCCCGAACGCATCAGCCAGGCATTCGCCGGCCTGCGGCAACGCTGCGGGCGCCTGTTCGTCGAGGGCGTGGGCGGCCTGCTCGCGCCCCTGGGCGAACGCATCGACGCTTCGCATATCGCGCACTGGCTGCAACTGCCTGCCATCCTCGTGGTCGGGCTGCGACTGGGCTGCATCAACCACGCCCTTCTCACCGCCGAAGCCATCGCCGCCCGCCATCTTCCCCTGGCTGGCTGGATCGCCAATACCCTCGCGCCGGAAATGCCCTGCCGGCAAAAGAACATTGATACTTTGCGAGGCCGCATCGACGCGCCGCTCCTGGGCACGCTTCCTTATGCGCCGGGCGCGGATCCCGCCACCCTGGC
>JAIRNL010000001.1 GCA_031258035.1 Azoarcus sp.
GAAGCGTTCGTTTTCCCGCTATCTCATTCTCCTCGGCACGCTCCTGGCTTTGTGCCTGCCCGGCGCGCCCGCGTTCGCCGCCGACGATGCCGCGACGGACGGCGCGCCGGAATCCGGCGTGGACGCGGACGCGGCGAACGGCACAGACGATGACGCGGACGCGGAAGATGAGCAGGAAGACCTCGATGCCGAAGATGGCGCCGGGGACGATGCCGCCATGGACGACATCGAGGCCATCGTCGAAGCCGCCGCCGCCGACAAGGACCAGGCGCTCCCCGCCCAGGAACTGACCGGCGAGACGCTCTACGAATTCCTGCTCGCCGAAATCGCCGGGGCGCGCGGACAGCTCAGGTTATCTGCCCAGACTTATCTCGAACTGGCGCGCAAGACGCGCGATCCGCGCGTGGCGCGCCGCGCCGCGCAGTTTTCCGCCGTGGCGCGAGACACCCAGCTCATGACCGAGGCCGTGCAGGTGTGGCGCGAAATCGACCCGCAATCGCAGGAAGCCCAACGATGGGCGGACACCATCGCGCGCGGCAGCAACCTGGCTTTCGACAGGTTCCAGGCCCTGACCGCGCGCGCCCTGGCTGGAAATCCGGCGAAACTCGCCCCCAACCTGATGGGGCTCAATCGCGCCCTGGCCAAGGCCGACGACAAGGATACGGCGCGAAAAGTCGTCTATACCCTGACCGCCCCCTACCTCCGCCTCCCCGAAGCCCATTACGCCCGCGCCCAGGCTTCCGCGCTGGCCAGACGCCCGATGGAGGCGCTCCAGACCATCGACCGCGCGCTCGAACTCCGCCCAGACTGGCAGGCGGCACTCTTCATCAAGGCGCACTTGCTGATCGAAACCGGCAACGCGGACAAGGCCAGCCAGTTGTTCGCCGGGATTCTCAAGGGCCAACCAGGCAACAACGGCCTCCGGCTCACCTACGCCCGCAGTCTGATCGCCGCCCGCCAGTTCGACGCCGCGCGCGCCGAATTCAGGACACTGCTCGCGGCCACCCCCGACGACCGCGACCTGATCTACGCCGTCGGCATGCTTTCCGTCGAACTCGGCGAGATTTCCGCCGCCGAGCCGCTGCTGAAAAAGGCGCTCGCGGCCGGACACCCGGAGGCCGACGCCATCCGCATCCAGCTCGGCAAGATCGCCGACAACCGGAAAGAACGCGCCGCCGCGCGCAAGTGGTACGAGGCCGTGGGCCCGGGCAATCGTCTGGTCGAAGCGCGTTCCCTCGGCGCCCAGAGCCTCATGAAAGAAGGCCGCATCGACCAGGCCCGGCGTTTCCTGCACGCCACCCGGACGGCCGACCCGGATACCCGGCGCCGTCTTCTGCTCGCCGAGTCGCAACTGCTCGCCAACGCCGGGCGCGCCAGGGAGGCATATACCCTCATCGACAAGGCCCTGGGCACGCAGCCAGACGACGAGGATCTGCTCTACGAATCGGCGATGCTCGCCGAACGCACCGGGTTGCACGAAATCATGGAAGGACGGTTGCGCAAGCTCATCGCCCTGAACCCCGAGTCGGCGCACGCCTACAACGCCCTCGGCTACTCGCTGCTCGAACGCAGCCAGCGCCTGGACGAAGCCGAGGCGCTGATCGCCCGCGCCCTGGAACTCCTGCCCAGGGATGCCTACATTCTCGACAGCATGGGTTGGGCGCACTTCAGGCGCGGCGACCTGGCCAGCGCGCTGGCGCGGCTCGAAGAAGCTTATGCCCTGCGCGACGACCCCGAAATCGCCGCCCACCTCGGCGAAGTGTTGTGGCGGCTGGATCGCGGCGACGAGGCCCGGCGCATCCTCGACGCAGCCCTGGCCGCCAATCCCGACAGCGTCCCCCTGAAAGAGACGGTTCGCCGCCTGTACCCGTCGGGGAAAAAACGTTGAGGCCGCCCGCCCGCATTTTCCGATCCGTGGCCGTGGCCCTGGCTACCAGCGCGCTCACGACAGCCTGCACCCTCTTCAGCGCGCCCGCCCCCGCGCCGGAATCCGTGGCGCGGCAGACGTTCGGAGCCTTTTCGCTCACCGGCCGCCTTTCCGCCACGGACGGCGAGCACTCGGCCACCGGCCGCCTCGAATGGCAACATGCCCCCGGCACCGACCGCTGGACGGTGCTGAGTCCGTTTGGCCAGATCGTCGCCCGCATCGAAGCCAGCCCGACGGGCGCCGAACTCACGCTTGCCAACGGCGAACGCCGCCACGCCGCGCAGGCCGCCGATCTCATGGCGGGACTTCTCCCCGGCATCGTCGATGCCGGCCTGCCCCCCGCGCGCCTGGCTGCCTGGGTGCAGGCCGCGCCGCCCGCCGACGCCGAAGTGCGCACCCTCGACGCCCACGGCCGCCCGGCGCGGGCCATCGACCAGGGCTGGAGCATCGACTATCTCGCCTACCGGGACGAGGCCCCCGGCGCCCTGCCCCGCCTGCTCGACATTTTCCGCGGCGACTTCCGCCTGCGCCTGACGATCGAGCAGTGGGAAACGCCCTGACGATGCAAACGCCCCCAGCCGACGCGCCCGGCCGGCTCGAAGGCTGCCCGGCCCCAGCCAAACTCAACCTGTTTCTCCACGTCACCGGACGGCGTCCCGACGGCTACCACCTGCTGCAATCGGCGTTTCGCCTGCTCGACTGGGGCGATACGCTCGATTTCGCCGTTCGCGCCGACGGGCATGTCCGGCGCGTCGGCGAAATCCCCGGCGTGACGGAAGAGGCCGACCTCACGATCCGGGCGGCGCGCCGCCTGCAACAAACCACCGGCTGCACGCTCGGCGTCGACATCGCCATCCACAAGCGCCTGCCCATGGGAAGCGGGCTCGGCGGCGGCAGTTCGGACGCCGCCACCACGCTGATGGCGCTCGACCATCTCTGGGACACCGGGCTCGGCCACGAACGGCTGCGCGAAATCGGCCTCGCCCTTGGCGCGGACGTCCCCTTTTTCATTTACGGGCGCGACGCCTTCGTCGAAGGCGTCGGCGAACAGCTGCAAGCCATCGACCTGCCCCCAGCCTGGTACGTCGTCGTCGCGCCCGCGGCAAACGTCCCGACCGCGCGAATTTTCGCCTCGCCCGAGTTGACGAGGAACACCCCCCCCATTAAACTCCCCGGCTTCACGTTGAGCCGTACCCGCAACGACTTACAGCCGGTCGCCTGCGCGCTCTATCCGGAAGTGGGCGAAGCCCTTTCCTGGCTCGGGCGCTTCGCTCCGGCACGGATGACGGGTTCGGGAGCATGCGTTTTCGCCGCCGTCGATTCGGCGGCGCAGGCGGCGCGGATCGTCGGTCAATGCCCGGCGCGCTGGTTGGCCTGGCGGGCGGCAAGCCTCGCCCGGCATCCGATGCACGGCTTGCGGAACGTGAAAGGGTTTCCGATGGGGAGTCGCCAAGCTGGTCAAGGCACCGGATTTTGATTCCGGTATTCGAGGGTTCGAATCCTTCCTCCCCAGCCAATAAGCGACGGGCAGGCCCACGGGCCTGCCCGTCTCCGTTTGCAGACGGCACACAGTCTCTCGGACAAGTACTGGAGCAGCGCTCATGCCCTACGGCAGCCTGATGGTCTTTACCGGCAACGCCAATCCCAGGCTTGCCGCGGATGTCGTCCGCCGCCTGGGCATCCCCCTGGGCGCGGCGACGGTGGGCCGTTTTTCGGACGGCGAAGCACAAGTCGAACTACACGAGAACGTGCGCGGCGAGGACGTCTTCATCCTGCAACCGACCTGCGCGCCGACCGACGAAAACCTGATGGAACTCCTGGTGCTGGTCGATGCCCTGAAACGCGCCTCGGCGCGCCGCATCACCGCCGCCCTGCCCTATTTCGGCTACGCGCGCCAGGATCGCCGGCCACGCTCGGCGCGGGTGGCGATCACCGCCCGGGTCGTCGCCAACATGCTCCAGTCCGTGGGCGTGCACCGACTGCTGACCATGGACCTGCACGCCGACCAGATACAAGGCTTTTTCGACATTCCGGTCGACAACGTCTACGCCGCGCCGGCCCTGCTCGCCGACCTCGGGCGGCGGAAATGCGACAAATTGCTGGTCGTCTCCCCCGATGTCGGCGGCGTGGTGCGCGCCCGCGCCTTCGCCAAGCGGCTGGAATGCGACCTGGCGATCATCGACAAGCGCCGCCCCAGGGCAAACGTGGCGGAAGTCATGAACATCATCGGCGAAGTCGAAGACCGCACCTGCGTCATCATGGACGACATCGTCGATACCGCCGGCACGCTTTGCAAGGCCGCCGACGCCCTCAAGCAGCACGGCGCGCGGCAGGTGCTCGCCTACTGTACGCACGCGGTACTCTCCGGCGACGCCGTGGAGCGCATCGCCGCCTCCGCCCTCGACGAACTGGTCGTCACCGACACCATCCCCCTGCGCGAGGAAGCCCGGAACTGCGCGCGCATCCGGCAAGTCTCCGTCGCCACCCTCCTGGCTGACACCATGCTGCGCATCAGCAACGAGGAATCGGTATCGTCGCTGTTCAACGAATGATTTTTTCGTCCCGCGGCCTCTGTCGCGGGTTTTTCGTCTCCGCCTGGTCGCGGGCGGAGCTTTCACAGGAGCTGTACCAATGACCATCAACTTCAAGGCCAACCACCGCGAACAGCAGGGATCGAGTGCGAGCCGCCGCCTGCGTCGCGCCGGCCAGCTGCCGGGCATCATCTACGGCGGCGGCAAGGATGCCACCCCCGTGGCGCTGGATCACAACGACCTCTTTCACCTGCTGAAGAAAGAAGCCTTCCACTCGTCGCTGCTCACCGCCGAAATCGACGGCGCGAAAGAAACCGTGGTGTTGCGCGACACACAATGGCATCCCTACAAGCCGCAGGTACTGCACATCGACTTCCAGCGCATCGACGCCAGCCAGGCCATCCACATCAAGGTGCCGCTGCACTTCATCAACGGCGAAACCAGCCCGGCGGTCAAACTTGGCGGCTGCATGATCTCGCACATCATGACCGAAATCGACATCAAATGCCTGCCGGCCGACCTGCCCGAATTCATCACCGTCGATCTGGCCAACCTCGAAGAAGGACATGCCGTGCACGCCTCGCATCTGGCGCTGCCCAAGGGCGTCGAACTCGTGCAACACGGCGAGGGCGATCCAGTAGTGGTAAACGCCCAGCAGAGCCACACCGCCGCGGTCGACGGAGCCGCCGAAGAAGACGGCGCGCCCGCTGCCTGACGCGCGCCATTTGCCGAAACACCGGGCCGGACGAGACGACGACGACGATGGCGACCCCCGCCCGCGCGCCTCGCCTCGTCGTCGGCCTCGGCAACCCCGGCGACGAATACACCGAGACCCGGCACAACGCCGGGTTTTGGTTTTGCGACAGCCTCGGACGCAAACTGGGGACGCACTTCGCTCTCGTGTCCCGTTTCCACGGTTTCGTCGCCCATGCGCAGGACGCCGGCCTGTGGCTGCTGATGCCGCAGACCTACATGAACCGCTCCGGGCAGGCGATCGGCGCCCTCGCCCGCTTCTACCGCATCCTCCCGGATGAAATCCTCGTCGTCCACGACGAACTCGACATCCCGCCCGGCCAGTTGCGGCTCAAGTTCGGCGGCGGCCTTGGCGGCCACAACGGCCTCAAGGACACCTGCGCCCACCTCGGCAGCCAGGACTTCTGGCGTCTGCGCATCGGCATCGGCCACCCCGGCGACCGCGACGAAGTCGTGAGCTACGTCCTCAAGCCCCCCCGCCGCGAAGAACGCCCGCCGATCGACGAAGCCATCGACCGCGCGCTGGCTTCCTGGCCCTTCATCGCCCGCGGCGACTGGGAAAAAGCGACCCAGCGCCTGAATACCCGTCCCAGGGAACCCAAAGTGCCCACCCTCGCCGACAAGGAACCGAAATGAGCCTGAAATGCGGCATCGTTGGCCTGCCCAACGTTGGCAAATCCACCCTCTTCAACGCCCTCACCAAAGCCGGCATCGACGCGGCGAACTACCCGTTCTGCACCATCGAGCCCAACGTCGGCATCGTCGAAGTGCCCGACGCCCGCCTCGCCCGCCTGGCCGAAATCGTCAGGCCGCAGAAAATCCAGCCTGCCATCGTCGAATTCGTCGA
>JAIRNL010000005.1 GCA_031258035.1 Azoarcus sp.
GTGCAGTTGCGCCTGTATAATCTGCCCGATGTGGTGTTTGCCACGACCCGGCTCGACGCCCGCGCCGCTGTCGATGAAGCTGCGGCGCGGGCCGCCCGGATGCTTGCGCGCCGCCTGCGGCACGGCGCCGGCAAAACCGGCCCCGTGCAGACCGGTATGGTGCCGGCCTGACAATTTTGGTATAGTCGCAGCCAGTCATTTCGCTCATGCAGTTTTTGCCCGCAACCGAGGAGACTCTCTCAAAATGGAAAACATTCAAATTCTTGGCCGTGACCAGACTTCCGCGCTGGTAACGAACCGGCTGATTCGCAACACCTATACCCTGCTCGCGCTGACCCTGGCGTTTTCCGCCTTGGCGGCTGGTTTGTCGATGGCCCTGCAACTCCCGTATCTCGGGCCCTGGATAACGCTTCTCGGCTATTTTGGCCTGCTTTTCCTGACCACAAAGCTGCGCAACAGCGCCGCCGGTATTGTGTGCGTATTTGCGCTCACCGGCTTCATGGGCGCGACGCTGGGGCCGATCCTCTCGGTCTATCTCGCCACGCCGCACGGTTCGCAACTGGTCATGCAGGCGCTGGGCGCCACCGCGTTCATCTTCTTTACGCTGTCGGCCTATGCCTTCTACAGCCGCAAGGATTTCTCCTTCATGGGCGGCTTTCTCTTCGTCGGCGCGCTGGTGGCTTTCCTCGCCGGGGTGGCGGCGATCTTCTTCGACATGTCGACCCTGTCGCTGGCGGTTTCGGCGGCATTCGTCCTGATCGCCTCGGGTCTCATCCTGTATGAGACCAGCGCCATCATCCACGGCGGCGAAACCAACTACATCATGGCGACTGTGACGCTCTACGTGTCGATCTACAACCTTTTCGTGAGTCTGTTGCACCTGCTGAGCATATTCAGCGGCGACGACTGACAGACCTGCGGTTTTCCCAGACGAAACGGGCCCGGCAGGGCCCGTTTCGCATCGTCGGCGCAAGGCAGACCCGTCTCTATCCGATGCCTGTTTCCGCCGGAGAGCCTGTTGCGCGTTCCGCGGCGTCCGATGCCGGTTCGTCCTCGATCCCCAGTTCCTGGATTTTCCGGGTGATGGTGTTGCGCCCGATGCCGAGCAATTGCGCGGCCTCGATGCGGCGGCCGCCGGTGCTCGCCAGCGCCCGCCGGATCAGGGTGCGCTCGAACTCGCGCGTCAGGCGGTCGAACGCTTCGCCGGGGGCGGTGGCAAACAGGCGCTCGGCTTCGAGACCGAGGCCGCCGATCCAGTTTACCGGCGCTTCCTGGGCAGGGCGGTCGCGCAGTTCGCCCGGCAGATCGGCGATTTCGACGATCTGGCCGGGGGCCATCACGGTGAGCCAGTGGCAGAGGTTTTCAAGCTGGCGGATGTTGCCGGGGAAGGGCAGGGTTTGCAGGTACTTGAGCGCGGCCTCCGAGACGCGCTTGCTCTCCACTCCCAGCTCGTGCGCGCTGCGTTGCAGGAAGTGGCGCACCAGGAGGGGAATATCCTCGCGCCGTTCGCGCAGCGGCGGCAGCCGCAGGCGGATGACGTTGAGGCGGTGGAAAAGGTCTTCGCGGAAGAGCCCTTCCCGGACGCGCTCTTCGAGGTTCTGGTGCGTGGCGGCGATGACCCGCACGCTGGCCCGGATCGGGTGGTGGCCGCCGACGCGGTAGAAGTTGCCGTCGGAGAGCACCCGCAGCAGGCGGGTTTGCAGCTCCGGCGGCATGTCGCCGATTTCGTCGAGAAACAGCGTGCCGCCCGCGGCCTGCTCGAAGCGGCCCCGGCGCTGCGCGGATGCGCCGGTGAATGCGCCGCGCTCGTGGCCGAACAGTTCGGATTCGAGCAAGTCGCGCGGGATCGCGGCGGTGTTGATGGCGATGAAGGGAGCGTCCCGGCGCGGACTGTGGCGGTGCAGGGCGCGGGCGACGAGTTCCTTGCCGGTGCCGGATTCGCCGTTGATCGTCACCGTGGCATGCGATTGCGACAGACGGCCGATGGCGCGGAAAACCTCTTGCATCGACGGCGCCTGGCCGAGAATTTCGGGGGCGAGGTCGGTATCCTCGTGCGCGCCTTCGTGGCGCGGACTTTGTTCGAGCGCCCGCCGCACGAGGGCAATGGCCTGGTCGACGTCGAAAGGCTTGGGCAGGTACTCGAACGCGCCGCCCTGGAAGGCCGAGACCGCGCTTTCGAGATCGGAGTACGCGGTCATGATGATGACCGGCAATTGCGGGTAGCGCTCCTTGACCCGTTGCAGCAGGGTCAGCCCAGATTCGCCGGGCATGCGGATGTCGGAGAGCATCGCCTTGGGCGGCTGCGTGGCGGCGTCGAACGCGCCGAGCGCCTCGCGGGCCGAGGCGAAGCTGCGGTAGTCGATGCCTTCGCGGCCCATGGCTTTTTCCAGCACCCAGCGAATGGAGCGGTCGTCGTCGATAATCCAGACTGTGTTCATCTCGTCTTTGTATGCACTATTTTGGTGCGGAATTTTGGCTCGCGCCTCAATTCCGTTCGGGAATCGGAATCAGGACGGTGAAGCAGGTTCGTCCTGGGCGACTGTCGACTTCGATCATGCCCTGGTGGCGTTCGATGAAATTCTGCGCCAGCGACAGCCCGAGACCGCTGCCGCCGTCGCGGCCCGAGACCAGCGGGTAGAAAATCTTGTCGCGGATTTCTTCCGGGATGCCGGGGCCGTCGTCGGTGACTTGCAATTCCAGTGCCATTTTGAAACGGCGCTTGGCAATCGTGACCTGGCGCGCGACGCGGCTGCGCAGCGCGATTTCCCCTTTGCCCGCGAGCGCCTGCGCGGCGTTGCGGACGATGTTGAGCAGCGCCTGGATCAGTTGCTCGCGGTCGGCGGTCAGTTCGGGCAGGCTGGTGTCGTAGTCGCGGGTGATGAGGATCTCGGGAAATTCAGCCAGGATGAGCCGCCGTACCCGTTCGAGGACATCGTGGATGTTGAGCATGGCCGGCCGCACCATGTTGTGCGAGGTGAGCAAGCGGCTCATCAGGTCTTGCAGGCGGTCGGTCTCGGCGATGATGACCTTGGTGTATTCGTGCAGCTGCGGGTCGGACAGCTCGCTTTGCAGCAGTTGCGCCGAGCCGCGGATGCCGCCGAGCGGATTCTTGATTTCATGGGCGAGATTGCGGATCAGCTCGCGGCTGGCTTGCTGCTGGTGCAGGAGCAGCTCTTCGCGCGCCACCCGCAATTGCGCCTCGATCGGGCGGAATTCGAGCAGCAGGCGGGCGCCGTCGGCGTCGACCGGGCTGACCGTGCAATCAATGTTGATCTTGTCGCCCCCCGGAACCTGGATCTTGAGATCCTGCCCGGTATAGCTCCAATTGGTGGAGAGCGCGCTACGCAACGCATTGCCCAGGGCGGGCGAATCGCCGAGCAGGTTCCGGAGCGGCTGCCCGATCAGCTTGCGCTGGCTGATGGCAAAAAGATTTTCGGCGCTGGGATTGAGGTAGCGGACGAGCAATTCGCCGTCGACGAGAACGACGGCGGAGGAAAGCAGGTCGAGACCGGCGAAAGGGCCGGGTGGCGAAAGGGATGAATTGTCTGACATGGCGGAAAGCATGAAACATCATACCTTCCGCTAGCAAGTACCATACCGCGCCTTTTTCAGCGCAGTCCGGAAATTTCCTTGTTCAGCGCCTCGATATTGCGTTCGCGCCGTTCGATGTTTTCCTTGAGCGGTTGCAGGCGATCGAGCACTTTCTGGTAGTTGCGTTCGTCGCCATGGCGGACGGCTTCCTGCTCAGCCAGCGTCTTGCGGGCTTCTTCGAGCGCGGTTTCCTCGTTGGCGAGCTCGTTTTCCAGCACCTGGCGGCGGGCGCTGTCGCGTTCTTTCTGGGCGCTGCTGCTGACGCGCGGGAAAGAGGCGGCGGACTGGGCGCCGCGCATGGAGACGGTCGATACCGACTGTTCGTTGGAGAGCGACTCGCACCCTTTGGCGGCGGAACGCTCATTGGTATAGGAAACCTTGCCGGTGGCGTCGGTGCACTTGAAGACCTGCGCGGATGCGGATGGCGCGAAGCCGAGTGCCAAGAGAAAAAACGGAATGGCGCGCGTGAGAATCATGGCTGTGTCCCTTCTGACTGCCGGTTGCACGATGACCGACGTTACACCAAAAAAGCGCCGGCGGCATCCCGCCCGTTCGCACTCTCCCTCGCGTCCATGTGGACTGTTGCACGTCCAGGGCGCGAATCGCATCCGGGCCGTTCCCGCGGGAGAAAACAAAAAAGGACGGGCCGAGGCCCGTCCTTTTGCCGGCGGTCGTCCCGTGTCTACAGGCTGTAATACATGTCGAATTCGACCGGGTGCGTGGTCATGCGGAAACGGGTCACATCCTCCATCTTCAACTCGATGTAGGCATCGAGAAAGTCGTTGGAGAACACGCCGCCGCGGGTCAGGAACTCACGATCCTTGTCGAGATAGTCGAGCGCCTGGTCGAGGCTCGAACACACGGTCGGGATCTTGGCGTCTTCTTCCGGCGGCAGGTCGTAGAGATTCTTGTCGGCCGGATCGCCCGGATGGATCTTGTTCTGGATGCCGTCGATCCCCGCCATCGCCATCGCCGCGAAAGCGAGGTAGGGGTTGGCGGTGGGATCGGGGAAGCGCACCTCGATGCGGCGGCCTTTCGGGCTGGCGACATAGGGGATGCGGATCGAGGCCGAGCGGTTGCGGGCGGAATAGGCGAGCTTCACCGGCGCTTCAAACCCAGGCACCAGGCGCTTGTAAGAGTTGGTACCCGGATTGGTGATGGCGTTCAGGGCGCGGGCGTGCTTGATGATGCCGCCGATGTAGTAAAGCGCAAGCTCGGACAGGCCGGCATAGCCGTTGCCCGCGAACAGGTTCTGCCCGTCTTTCCAGATCGATTGGTGCACGTGCATGCCGGAACCGTTGTCGCCGACGATGGGCTTGGGCATGAACGTGGCGGTCTTGCCGTACTGGTGCGCGACGTTGTGCACCACGTATTTGAGGATCTGCGTCCAGTCGGCGCGGCGGGTCAGGGTGGTGAAGCGGGTACCGATCTCGCACTGCCCGGCGGTGGCGACCTCGTGGTGGTGCACTTCGACCGGCACGCCGACCGCTTCGAGAGCCAGCACCATCGCGGCGCGGATGTCATTGAGACTGTCGACCGGCGGCACCGGGAAATAACCGCCCTTGACGCGGGGACGGTGGCCGGCGTTGCCGCCATCGAACTTTTCGGCGGAAGACCAGGCCGCTTCCTCGGAGAGCACCTTGACGTAGGAGCCGGACATGTCGACCGACCATTCGACGGCGTCGAAGACGAAGAATTCGGGTTCCGGGCCGAAATAGGCGGCATCGCCGATGCCGGTGCTCTTCAGGTAGGCTTCGGCGCGCTTGGCGATCGAGCGCGGATCGCGGTCGTAACCCTTGCCGTCGGACGGCTCGATGACGTCACACGTCAGCACCAGCGTGGTTTCATCGAAGAAAGGGTCGATGTAGGCCGACCCGGCCTCCGGCAGCAGGATCATGTCGGAAGCCTGGATGCCCTTCCAGCCGGAAATCGACGAACCATCGAACATATGGCCGTGTTCGAAGACCTCCTCCTCGAACGCGGAAATGGGCACGCCCACATGCTGCTCCTTGCCGCGGGTATCGGTAAAACGGTAGTCGACGAAGCGAACCTCGTTCTCCTGGATCAACTTCATGACGTCTTGAGCGTTCATATCTACTCCTGGTGAAATGATGCGGTGTTCCCGTGAATCTGGATGGTGGCGCCGTCCGCCCCGGTCGGGGGCCGGGCGTCCGTGTCGCGGAGCCTAGCAGCATCCGTGCCATCGAATCCCGGCATGCCGCGCATTGTGTCATAAGGAAAAGAGAAAAACCGGAAATGATGGTATGCACCTGAATGGTGCCATGACGGCGTTTCCGCCCCATCATGGTGCGACATGGCGGAAATAAGCGATCTTGCGGTAGTGGGGGCGGGTGGCAAGCCAGGCCGCCGTGCGCCGTTCGAGGGCATCGGGGTCAGCGACCGCCGCCTCCGGCGCGAAAAACACCTCAACCTCGATGTGGCGATCGAAATAATGCACCTGGAGACGCTGGAACGGCGGCGCGGCGCCCTTTTCGCCATCCCCGGCGATGAGTTCGGCCAACTCCGCGGCTATCTCGGCGCGGGCCGGCAGGCGCGTCCCGGCGGGCATCTCCGGCCCATCGTTCTCGGTATCAATGTGAACGAGCACCTCGCTCACGTCAGGATGCGCGTTGCGCACCGCGAGCGTGACGCTGGCCGCGATGTAATGCCCTTCCGACACCGTGATGCGTGGGTCGACCTGGACGTGGGCATCGCACAGCACGCGCTGGGCCATGCGGCGGGTGCGCAAATCGTGCAGGCCGGCGACGCCCGGCGTCCCGGCGATAGTCTGGCGCAGACGGGCAAGCTCTTCGGGCGGCAGCCCCGTGTCGATCAACTCGCGCACCGCGCGCGCCCCCAGCAGGATGCCCATGCGCAGAATGAGAAAACCGACCACGGCGGCAGCCAACGGCTCCAGGAACGGATAACCGGCAAGGCTGCCGGCGATGCCGATCGCCACCACCAGCGAAGAAGCCGCATCGGAGCGAGCGTGCCAGGCATTGGCTTCGAGCAGGGGCGCGTCCAGGCGTCGCGCGGCGGCGAGCGTAAACCGGAAAAGACCTTCCTTCGCCGCCAGCGTGGCGAGCGCCATGACGAGCGCCGCCGGATGCAGCGGCGCCTGGGCCTCCATGTTTTGCAGGCGAATACCGGACGTCCACAAAAAACCGATGCCGACCGCCGCCAGCGAAGCGCCGAGCAGCAAAGTCGCCGCCGTCTCGATGCGTCCGTGCCCGTAAGGATGATCGTGGTCGGCTGGATCGGCACCATGCAGCCCCGCCGTCAGCACCAGGAAATCCGTGACCAGATCGGAGAGGGTATGCGCGGCATCGGCCACCAGGCTGAAAGCGTTGGCGAAAAGACCGACGGCGACCTGGCTGAGCGTCAGGAAAGCATTGGCGGCAATCGCCGCCAGCGTGGCGCGGCGGATCGCGCGCGCGCGCGATCCGCCCAAGTCGCCGGGCGGGAACGAAATCATGAGCGGACGGGCCGGGGTATACTCGGGGCCCGATTTTAGCCGGATATCGACATGGGAACCCTCAACGCATTACTCGAACTGGCGCGCCAGCGCGCCGTTGAATTCGGATTGTCCTATCAGGGCGCCCTGACGCCGGCCGAAGCCCACCAGATATGGCAACTCGCGCCGGGGGCGAAACTCATCGACATCCGTACCCGCGCCGAACTCGAATGGGTCGGGCGCATCCCCGGCACAGTCGACATCGAATACGAATCCTGGCCGGGCGGACGGGTCAACAACCGCTTCATGATGCAATTGCGCCAGGCGGTCAGCCCCGAAGCACTGGTGATGTTCATTTGCCGTTCCGGGCGGCGCTCCGACGAAACCGCCGCCCTTGCCGCCCGCTCCGGCTACAGCAACTGCTACAACGTGCTCGAAGGGTTTGAAGGCTCGCTCGACGCCAACAACCAGCGCGGCCATGTCGGCGGCTGGAAACTCGCCGGCCTGCCCTGGGAACAGGACTGAACGACGCGCCGGAAAATCATTTCGATGGGCTGAAACCACATGCAAGCGACGACAGAACTGAATTTCGACCACTACAGCGACCTCTCCGACGCCGAGGCCGGCGCGCGCATCGAAGATGCCCGTGCCCGCCTCGGCCAGCGCGCCGTCCTGCTCTGCCACCACTACCAACGCGCCGACATCTACCGCCATGCCGACCTGACCGGCGACTCCCTCAAACTCGCCCGGCTGGCGGCCCGGACCGACGCCGACTTCATCATCTTCTGCGGCGTGCATTTCATGGCCGAAGTCGCCGACATCCTGTCGCGGCCCGAACAGACCGCCATCCTGCCCGACCTCGCCGCCGGCTGTTCGATGGCCGACATGGCCAGCCTGGCGAAAGTCGAGCGTTGCTGGCGCGAACTCGCCGCCGTGCTGGGCGACTCGCCGGACACGCGGATCACGCCCGTCACCTACATCAACTCCGCCGCCGACCTCAAAGCCTTCTGCGGCGAACACGGCGGCATCGTGTGCACCTCGACCAACGCCCCCCAGATCATCGACTGGGCGTTCGCGCGCCGCGAAAAAGTACTGTTCTTCCCCGACCAACACCTCGGGCGCTGGACAGGGTACAAAAAAGGCATCGCCCTCGGGCGCATGGCGGTCTGGGATCCCGACCTCGAAAACGGCGGCCTCACCCCGGCGGAAATCGAAAACGCCCGCATCCTGCTCTGGAAAGGACACTGTTCGGTACACCAAATGTTCCAGGTCGGGCACATCCGGCACTGGCGCGCGCAATACCCGGACGGCCAAGTCATCTCACACCCCGAATGCAGCCTCGACGTGTGCCGCGACGCCGACTACGTCGGCTCCACCGAATACATCCGCGACATCGTCACCGCCGCCGCCCCCAACACGCGCTGGCTGGTCGGCACCGAACTGAACCTCGTCAACCGTCTTGCGGAAGAATCGAAGCCACAAGGCAAGATCGTCCAGTTCATGGCGCCCATGATATGCATGTGCTCGACGATGCAACGCATCGACCCGCAACACCTGGCTTGGACGCTGGAAAACCTCGCCGCCGGCGACGTGGTGAACCCGATCCGCGTCCCGGCGCACGAAGCCGCGCTGGCGCGGGTGGCCCTGGAACGGATGCTGGCTGTGTCCTGAAGTCCGCAGCCCTCCTTGCCCGCCAATGTCTTCGGTATAATACCGTCGATACGGCGGCCGAAAAAGGAAAAGCGCGATGCCGGCGGATTCCAGCCGCTTCTCATGGACGCAAAAACAAAAACATCATTTTTCAATAACCTGAATACTTCAAGGAAGCTCTTGGATCACGACTGGAGTTCCACAATGAACAACCCGGCCGCGATGGATGCCGCCCCTCGCTTCCACCGCACCGCGCCTGAAACTGGCACACCCAAGAAAATCATCATCATCGCGGGCCCGCACGGCGCGGGGAAAACCACCTTCGCGCGCAGCTTCCTGCCCATGGAAGGCAACTGCCCGCGCTTCATCAACGCCGACCTGATCGCCGCCGGCCTGTCGCCTTTCGCCCCGGAAAAAGCCGCCACTAGGGCGGGCCGCCTGATGCTGGGAGAAATCCATGCCTGCGCCCGCCGCGGCGAATCCTTCGCGTTCGAGACCACGCTCTCCGGTCTCGGGCACCTGCACCTCATCCGTCAATGGCAAAA
>JAIRNL010000028.1 GCA_031258035.1 Azoarcus sp.
GCCGCCAACCGGAAATTGGTCGATGAATTCCGCGGCGGCAAGGAAAAAGCCTTCAACGCCCTGGTCGGGCAAGTCATGAAAGCCAGCCGCGGCAAAGCCAATCCGGCCCAGGTCAACGAGATCCTGCGGCGCAAACTCGGCGCCTGCGAGTGACATGCCCGCGTCCGCGACCGTGTTACTTTTCACGGAAGCGACGAGCCAGCCCCCCGGGCAAATGTGTGTTCACGTCCTAGGCCGTGCTATGGTGGACGAAACAAATTCCAAATGATGCCATAGAAATGAGGCCGCCGTGGATTGTCCGCTTTGCACCACCTCCCGGGATGACATCGTCTGGCAGGATGGGCATTGCCGCGTCATTCTGACGGCCGACCCCGATTACCCCGGCTACTGCCAGGTCATCTGGGGCGAACATGTCGCCGAAATGAGCGATCTGGCTGCGGACGGACAGCGCCGTCTCATCGACGTCGTGCTCGCCACCGAACGCGCCCTGCGCGTCCTGCTCGATCCTGACAAGATCAACCTAGCCAGCCTGGGCAACAGGGTGCCACACCTGCACTGGCACGTCATCGCGCGTTTTGCCGACGACGCCCACTTTCCCGAATCCATCTGGGGCCGCGCACAACGTCCCGGCCGGCTGCGCGCCGGACTGGAACGCAATGCCCTGTCCCGGCAAATCACGGCCGAACTCTCCAGAGCCTCCGTCATCCCCTGAAAAACACGCCCATGCCCGATACGCCCATGGACCTTCATGATCCTGCCCAATACATGGGCCTATTGCAAAATCTGCCCACCGACGACCCTGAGGAACGCATTTCCGTACTGGCGAACATCGTCGCCAGCCTGCTTGCCGCCCGTCCCGCCCCCGGGCAATATCTCGAAGTCCTGGAGACGGCCCGTCCCCTGGTCGGCAAGACCCGGGCCCGGCTTCCCGGCCTCAACGGCGACGAGCCGCTGCCGCCGGACAGCCAGCACAATTCGCTGTTGCTCAAGGTCATCACGCTGTGGCGCGACCTTTCGCGCTCCTATGCCCTGATTGCCCAAATGGACGCCCAGAGCGGCGCCCTCCGGGGTCAGCGCGCGTTGCTGTCGCAACGCCGCGTCTACTACGCCGGCAAGATCGTCTCCGAGTATTACCGCGCCCACCGTTCCCTGCCCGGCGGATTGTGGCGCGAAGTACATGAAAGTTTTCGCGCCGCCGAACAGGAAGATGTCCAGTGCATTCGCGTCTCCGACCCGCTCAACACGATCTGGAAAGCACAAAGCGCGCAGGAAGCCTATATCACCATCCTGCTGCTCGATCTTGCCAATGCCTTTGGCCGCAGCGGCCAGGAATGGACGTGGATTTGCCGCTGGGCGGAGCGTTTCGCCCCCTATTGCTCGCTCGATCCGAACATCGAAGGGCGCAAGCCCACGACCTACGGACTGGATCCCGCCTCCGACCATGGCCTGCGCCCGCTCGGCCTGTTGCCCAAAGGCTCGAACCCGCGCTATTTCGACTGCAACAAACTGGCAAGCCAGATTCAATCGGTGTTCGCCCAGTTCAAGCAAGGAGTGTCGCCCTCCTCGCTCGGCCTCGGCGACGATTGCGGCATCGAAACCTGCGCCCGCCTGCTGCTGTCGCTCTACCGGCCATGGGGGCTGGCTTCGGCCGGACGGCGCTTCCCGCGCCGGGGCAGCACCGGCGTGGTCGAACTGTGCGCCGATTGGCTCGCCATCGGTTTCCACGTCCAGGGCAAACTCTTCGAGCAACCCCGGCACGATCTTCCAGAGGCTGGGGCGGACACCCCTGCCTGTCCGCGGGAGGCGTCGGCGGCCCGCGCCTTCCCCGACATCGTCGGGCTCGACGCCGAAGAAGACGCGGATCGCAGGCGCAACTTCGCACACCAGCACCTCGAAGCCGAGCGCCTCGGCCTGGTGTGCGAACGCTGGGAACTGCTCGATCAGTCGGTAGGCGGCTTCCGCCTGCAACAGCGCCCGTACGCCGAACGCTTCGCGCACCGCCAGATCGTGGGTATCCGCCCGCACGACGGCGATCACTTCCTGCTCGGCCAGGTGAGCTGGTTGATGTTCCGCGAAGATGGCCTGCTCGAAGCCGGCATCCGCGTCCTGCCCGGCCTGCCGCGCGTCATCGCCGCCCGTCAGCATGTCGAATCCGACGGCAGCCTGCGCGAGCCGTATTCCCAGGCTTTCATGATCGAAGCCAACGCCGTCCTGCACGTCCCCTCTTCGCTGATCCTGCCCGAAGGCTGGTATCGGGCCAACCATATCGTCGAAGTCTTCGGCGAAGGCCGCGAGCGCCAGCTCAGGATGACCCAGCTTCTGCTCCAGGGGCCGAACTTCGAACAGGTCAGCTTCGCGGAACTTTCCTGAACGCCGCCCGTTCGCACTATGATTGCCGCTTTCCCCAACCGGGATCGCACGAACGGGCGGGCGCCACCGCACCGCCACGCCTGCCCTCCCGCCCGCGCCACGACGACAACCATGACCGATACCGATCCAGACGGGGCCGCAGCCAGCCAGACCACCCACTTCGGCTTCCAGACCGTTGCCGAGGAACTCAAGCAAAAGAAAGTCGCCGACGTCTTCTCCTCGGTCGCGCAAAAATACGACCTGATGAACGACCTGATGTCGCTCGGTCTGCACCGGCTGTGGAAAACATTCACCATCCGGCTTGCCGGCGTGCGCGAGGGCGACCGCGTGCTCGACGTTGCCGGCGGCACCGCCGACCTGTCGCTGGCTTTTGCGCGCCGGGTCGGCGAAAGCGGCCAGGTCTGGCTCACCGACATCAACCACGCCATGCTCGCGCGCGGACGGGATCGCCTCATCGACAAGGGTCACGCCCTGCCGCTCGCCCAGTGTGACGCCGAAAAACTCCCCTTTCCCGACGACCATTTCGATTGCGTCACCGTCGCCTTCGGCCTGCGCAACATGACCCACAAGGAAACCGCCCTTGCCGAGATGCGGCGGGTGCTGCGTCCCGGCGGGCGCCTGCTGGTGCTGGAGTTCTCCCGCGTCTGGAAACCCCTGTCCCCGTTTTACGATCTCTACTCGTTCAAGCTCCTGCCCTGGATGGGCGCCAGGATCGTCGGCGATCCGGACAGCTACCGCTATCTTGCCGAATCCATCCGCATGCACCCCAGCCAGCAGGAACTGAAAGCGATGATGGAGAGCGCCGGCCTTGGCAAAGTCGACTACTTCAACCTCAGCGCCGGCATCGTTGCCGTCCACCGTGGCTACAAACTCTGATCGTTCCCCCTGGTTCTGCCAGATGAGCGCCGCGCCTTTCTTTCTCGCCGCGGTCGATCATCTCCTGGCGCGGGCGAGCTGGGCGCGCGAGCGCCTGCGCCCGCACGCCGGTCGCCACGCCCGCCTCGATCTCGCCCCATTCGCCATCGCCTTCACCATCGCCGGCGACGGCACGCTCACAGCCAGTCCCGCCGATGCCGAACCGGAAGTCACCCTGGGCCTGCCCCTGGCTGACGCCATCGCCGCCCGTGGCGGCCCGGAAACCTTGATGGCGAAAGCGCATATCAGCGGCAGCGCCGACCTTGCCGACGCGCTCGCCTTCGTCTTCCGCCACCTGCGCTGGGACATCGAGGAAGACCTGTCGGGATTCGTCGG
>JAIRNL010000035.1 GCA_031258035.1 Azoarcus sp.
CTCGACAGAGGCAATTTCAGCGGCACGGGTAAGACAGCCGAACTAGATCTTGGCACGCCAATCGCGCAGAAAGTCATCAATCGTTATTTCAATGTCAATAATCAGCAGGTCGTAAACTCAAGGCATTACGATGTAATTTTTGCGCTGAAGGTAACGGCCGGGAAATGTCTCCCGATTTTGCGTGTGCGCCGTCGCTTCCAGACACAACGCTTCAGATTTACGGGCAGGACGGCATAGTTTGCTCTGGCTCATGGTATGCCTTCGCAAGCGACCTGGCGTTTCATGGCGGGGTGGCTATTTCGGAAGACTCGACGAACTACGGCCTGCGCGTTTTCAATGCGAGCGGCGAGCGGGTTTTTACGTCAAGGCGCAGTATTATGCGTGTCGTCGACTATCAGGCTTTCGAGATGGCTGACGTAACGGCAGAAATGCCGCAAAAGGTGTTTGCCGGCAAGGCGAACTATGCGTTCTGCCCCATTAACCGTCAGATGCGTCTGGTCGGGGGAAGGTATTTTGTCGGGACAAACCCTGTTTACTGGACAGCGTGGCAATCGTATTTTTATGGCCCACAGGGGAATGACCTGGTTGGCATTCCGCTCTGTGTATACTTCGGCGATCCGATTACTCCGATAACTGAGTTCAGGTATGGGCAGATGATGTTTCTTGACGTTACCGGCATGTAGCGCACCGCACTGCTTCGATAGGTTGGCGACGAGGTTAAATCGGATCAATCTCGAAGACAAAGCCGGAGGCCCGTGTGAGAGACGCCGTGTATATACAACGCCCGTGCTTTGTTTTTATCGGGCCTGCGTCGCCTCCCTTTTCCGCGAATTCGGCAACTAAAGTGTTCGCCATCTTTTCAAGAGGGTTGCCAACACTGTTGGCGACCTTTGGGTTGAGAACTTGCGCTGACGCGCTCAACATCGCCAACATTGCTTGGGCCACTGACTCTGCGTTTTGACTGTCGCTGATGCCAAATGTAACGCTGATACGTATTATTTTGCCTGTCTTCTTATCAACAGCGCCGACAATGCCTCCCGCCTTCTTCAGGACATTGGTGACAAACGGAGGAGGGGGAACGCCAAACGTATCAAAGAAATCTCCTCTTATTGTCTCTGGCGCTTTAATCGTAAATGACGCCAATCCACTGGCCCGAAGTCTCTTGTTATACGATCTGACAAAGTCTTTGACCGTGATCGGAAACGTCTTGTGTTTCTTTTCAACATCAACATGCACCCCGTCCATGACCTCGACGATCTTGGGCGCGGGCTCGACAGGTGCTTCCTTCACGGTGTCTGCTGAAGGTGTGTCGATTTGCTTGTTGTCGGTGGTCGTTGTAGAGATACCCCAAACGGCGATGGCGACCAAGATGGCGAGCGAGCCAGCGCTCATGACCACGCCTGTCAAGCCGAACTCTGTATAGAGACTTGGCTTGGCCTTGCTTTCCCCGGAGCTCATTTTTCCCTCCTCAAGTTGCGTCACAAGCGTCTTCCTGTTAGTCAAGCTGCTGCTCCGCAGTTGTCTCCTGTTCGAGGCACGACTGAAGTATCTGATAGCTTCCGCCAGTTACCTTTGCAACTTCGGTGCAGTATCGCATCGCTCTGGCGGAAGCGCGCATGCGTCCAATTTCTCTCAGCGCCTCTGCTTCCTGCTCTCGACATGTCGCCTCGATCATGGCGCTTCCGCCCACCACGTCGCCGACCTGCCTGCAATATGCTCTGATATTAAACTGCGGCGAAGCTAGCGCCAAAGACGAAGCGCATGTCACAGAAAGAAGCCCAACAAGAGCCATGTTATTGAAAATGTTCATAAAATTCTCCCGAGATGCAAACGCATCGCACAATCGTGATACATAGTAGCGCCCTTTTCGAACATTGCGCCAAAAATTTCATGCCGATGTCACGCATAATCGTCAAGTAATTTTTTGCGCAGCGCGGCGGTCGGGATGATGATTTTTTTTGCTTCTTGTAGTTTCCAGCCTGACATGCAAGTCCGCAATTTAGCTTTTACGCTGTAGACCCTTCCGAGGAAATCAAGAAACCAAAGGAAAGGTCACTTTACAACATAATGCTTTTTGGATTTGCGGACGTTAATGGAGACAGGTCTGCATCAAAATTTACTTACACAATGACGATCGGCGTGAAATACTTTGGCGGGTGGCGTCATTATCAGGGAGTCATACTGCCTGGCGATCGAAAGATTGACGTTCTGATCAAACCGGACGAAGACATGGGCTGTGCTGAGGTGGATTTATGTTTCTATATTGAAAATTTCTTCGTGGAGTTGCCCGTCGATTACGTTCTCTCTGGCAGAAAGCGGGGACTCGAATTTCAGATAAATTCGGAAAAATCCACGACGCATGTAAAGCTTCCTCCTTCACTCACGAGAGAATTTCTGGCGACTGTGGATAAGCAGAGACGAGGCAAAAAATCATCCGCACCAAAGAAAAGGTGAGCCCGCCCCGGCTGTAACACGCCTCTTTCTATACTCTTCTCCGTCGCGCAGCATTGCGCTTGACGGAGAGGATGATGGGGGTCGTATCTCGCTTTCTTGCTGTATTTGATCCGAGCTGGATGACGTTCGGGGAGTGGATGAAGGCCTACTCCGAGATGCTTCAGTGTCGTCCGCTGAAGAGACCAACGCGAGAGAATCATGCAACGTTGGCGAAGATCATGATGAGTGCGCTCGCAAGAACCCCGATGCGCAACATCAAGCCTGTGCATATCGCAAGGATTGCACGGGAGGTCTGGGACTCTGGGCGAACAAGCACCGCCCGTCGCCTCGTCACGGAAGCGCGCGCGATTTTCTACCACGCGATCGAAGCCGGCGTGATTCGCCAATACCAGCCTGCTCAAACGGATATAGCGGGGCCGCGCGAGGGACGGGAAGAGGTTCAGGCGACATCGCCGCCGCCGGGCGAGGTCGCCCGCCGTCTTTTGCCCTTCACGCCACGACCGGCTCGATTTCCAGCGCGACGCCGAAACGCGCCTGGACATCGCCCCGGATGCGCGCAGCCAGTTGCAACACCTCCGCCCCGGACGCCCCGCCATGGTTGACCAGCACCAGGGCTTGCCCGGCATGGCAGCCCACGGGGCCGAGGCGGCGGCCTTTCCAGCCGCACCGTTCGATCAACCAGCCAGCGGCGAGCTTGACCCGGCCATCGGCCTGCGGGTAGTGCGGCAAGCCGGGATGCGCCGCCAATAGTTCGGCGCAATGCGCCGCGTCGACGAGGGGGTTCTTGAAAAAGCTGCCGGCGCTGCCCAGTTCGGCGGGATCGGGCAGCTTGCGGCGGCGGATGGCGATCACGGCCTCGGAGACCTGGCTCGGCGTGGGCGAGGCAATGCCGCGCGCGGCCAGCTCGCGCCCGATGTCGCCGTAGGCGGCGAGCGGCCGCCAGCGGCGCGGCAGGCAGAAACGCACCGCCGTGACCAGCCAGCGTCCAGGCTCGCGCCGGAATACGCTGTCCCGATAAGCGAAACGGCAGGCGGCGGCATCGAACGCGCGCATCTCGCCGCACCGGAGATCGAGCGCGTCGAGCGAGGCGAAACGCGCCGCCATCTCCAGCCCGTAAGCGCCGATGTTCTGGATCGGGGCCGCGCCCACGGTGCCCGGTATCAGCGACAGGTTCTCCAGCCCCGGCCAGCCTTCGGCGAGCGTCCAGCGCACGAAGTCGTGCCAGTTTTCGCCCGCGCCGGCTTCGACGATCACGGCTTCGTCATCTTCGCCGAGCAGGCGTCGGCCTTCGATTTCCACTTTGAGCACGCAAGCCAACGGCTCGCCGCGCAAAAGCAGGTTGCTGCCGCCGCCCAGGACGAAACAGGGTTCACTCTGGTCGCGCGCGGCGGCGAAGGCGCGCGCCTCATCCACCGAGCGCAGGCGCAGCAGCCGTTTTGCCCGCGCCGGCAGGCCGAAGGTATTGAGCGCCGTCAGATCCGCGTCGCGTTGTTCGGGAAGGGGCGGAGCGGCGGCCATGGCGCGGCGCGTTCAGTCGTCCGCGCACTGGCGCGGCAGGATGGGAAAGCAACGGTCGTAGCCGAGGTGGAACAGAAAGGCATAGGTCACATAAGCCAGCGCCAGCCAGATGTCCGTAACCAGCGCCGTCCGCCAGTCCATGCCCGTCCAGGCCACCAGCACGGGCAGCGTGAGCAGGATCAGCCCGCCCTCGAAAGCGAAGGCGTGCGCCACCCGCAGCCGCCACGGGCGGCGGTCGGCGCGGCGGCCCGTCAGGCGCGCTTCGCAGCGGTCGAAGCCCGTGTTGAAGACCGCGTTCCAGAGCGCCGCGATCAAAGCCAGCACGGCGAGCAGCCCCAGCGACGACGACAGCGACATGCCGCTCGCCCAGGCGAACGGGGGCGAAACCAGCAGCAGGCCGACAACCTCGAACAGCATCACCTGGCGCAGGCGGTCGCGCGGCGAACGCCGCACGGGGAGCAAGGCGGCGGACATTGCCGTCATCCGGCGCGGAGGGCTTCGCAGGCGCGCGCCACATCGTCGGCGGTCGCGCCGGGGGCAAGCTCGGCCCAGGGCGCGAAATCGCTCCCGCGTCCGATCGCGGCCACCGCCTGCCCGGCGACGCGCGGCGACGCGAACCCCTGGCTTTGCAGAAGCAGGCGGCCATCGCCGTCGATGAATTTGAAATAGAACCTGCCATCGGCCTCGCCATATTGCTTGAATTGCGGCCTGGCTTGCGGTTTCGGGCGCGCGGGCGTTTTCGTTGCCAGCGCCCGGTCGAGCCGGCGCAGCCCGACCGCCTCGCGCAGGCGGGCGATGAAGGGTATCGCGTATTTGGCGCGCAGGCGTTCCGCGCCGCTTTTCAGTACCTGCTCGATGCGTTCCGGCTCGGCGATCAGTTCTTCGTAGCGGGCGCGCATCGGCGCAATCACCGCCTCCAGTTTGTCGAACAGGACTTCCTTGGCTTCGCCCCAGGCGATGCCCTCCTGGAAGCGGACGCGCATCGCCCGGGTTTCGTCGGCGGAGGCGAATGCCTGATAGAGCTGGAACAGGGGCGAGCCTTCGGTCTCTTTCGGTTCGCCGGGCGCTTTCGCGTCGGTGAGGATGCCGAAAACCCGTTTTTTCAGTTCGGCGGTCGGCGCGAAAAGCGGGATGGTGTTGTCGTAGCTTTTGCTCATCTTGCGGCCGTCCAGCCCCGGCAGGGTGGCGACCGATTCGTCGACCGCCGCTTCGGGCAGCGCGAAGTGTGCGCCGTAGCGGTGATTGAAACTCGCCGCGATGTCGCGCGCCATCTCCAGGTGTTGCACCTGGTCGCGGCCCACCGGCACCTTGTCGGCGTTGAATATCAGGATGTCGGCGGCCATCAGCAGCGGATACATAAAGAGCCCCATCGTCACCCCGGCGTCGGGGTCGGCGGCGTCCGCCGCGTTTTTATCCACGGCGGCCTTGTAGGCGTGGGCGCGGTTGAGCAGCCCCTTGCCGGTGACGCAGGTCAGCAACCAGGTGAGTTCGGGAATCTCCGGGATGTCGGACTGGCGGTAGAACCACACCCGTTCGGGACGAAGCCCGGCGGCAAGCCAGGTGGCGGCGATCTCCAGCGTGGAACGTTGCACCCGTTCCGGGTCGCCGGTCTTGATCAGGGCGTGATAGTCGGAGAGGAAATAAAAGCTTTCGGCATCGGCCTGGCGGCTGGCTTCCACCGCCGGGCGGATCGCGCCGGCGTAATTGCCGAGGTGGGGCGTGCCCGAAGGGGTGATGCCGGTGAGGATGCGTTGCTGGGCCATGGCGAAACGGCGGGAAACCGGAGGGTGAAGGGGGTGAAGCGCGCAAGCTTACCACCACCGCTTTCGCCACACCGCACGAAAAGCGCGGTCGCCGTCGGGCGGGACGGATCATTGCGCCGGCATCGGGAAAGGGCGCTGGCCACGGACGCGGATGCGCGCATTCACGGAAACCAGCACAGCTTCTCGTGAAGACCCACCACGCTGCCCACCACGATCAGGGCGGGCGGTTCGATTTTTGTTTCGCGCAGATGCGCCGGAAAGTCGGCGAGCCGGGTGAAAAGCGTCTCCTGGGTCTTCAGGGTGCCCTGCCGCACCACGGCGACAGGCGTGTCGGCGGGCAGGCCGTGGGCGATGAGACTGCGGGCAATATCCTCGGCGGCGGCAACGCCCATGTAGAACACGACCGTCTGGCCGGGGCGAGCCAGCGCGAGCCAGTCGAGGTCGGCGTTGCCGTGCTTGAGGTGCCCGGTGACGAAAGTCAGCATCCGGGCATGGTCGCGGTGCGTGAGGGGAAAACCGGCATAGGCGGCGCAGCCGGTGGCGGCGGTGACGCCGGGCACGACTTCAAAGGGGATGCCGGCCGCGGCCAGGGCTTCGAGTTCTTCGCCGCCACGGCCAAAGATGAAAGGATCGCCGCCCTTGAGACGCACCACCGCCAGGTTTTCCCGCGCCAGGCGAGCCAGCATGGCGTTGATGCGCGCTTGCGGCAAGGTGTGGCGCGAAGCCTCCTTGCCGGCATAGATGAGCCTCGCGCCGGGGCGCGCGAGGGTGACGATGCCGTCGCCGACGAGGTGGTCGTAGACGATGGCATCCGCCTGGGCGATCAGGCGCGCGGCCTTGAGGGTGAGCAGTTCCGGGTCGCCCGGCCCGGCGCCGACCAGCCATACCTTGCCGGGTCGCGGACGGCAGCCGGCATCCGCGCCGGCGTGGGGAAGGGTTGGATGCGTCATTTTTGCAAGACCTTGCGTTGGTTTTTCGCGGCATCGTACCGCTTTGCGGGCAGGCGCATGAACGAGACCCGTGGCGTCGCGGAAATCACGCGGGCAGGCGCAGGCGCGCCGCCAGCCCGCCCAGTTCCGCGCTGGCGCGCAATTGCAGGTCGCCGCCCCAGGTGTGCGCGATGTCGGCGGCAATCGACAGCCCCAGCCCGCTGCCGGGCGTGCTTTCGTCGAAGCGCCGCCCTCGTCGCAGCGCCTCTTCGAGCCGCTCGGGCGGCAGCCCCGGGCCGTCGTCGGCAATATCAATAAATAGTGACGCGCGGGCGTTCCCCCGCGCCGCCTCCGGCGCATGGCGGGCACTGACGCGCACCTTGGCGGCGGCCCATTTGCCGGCGTTGTCCAGCAGATTGCCCAGCATTTCTTCCAGATCGGACGCATCGCCAAGCCAGGCGAGTTCGTCGGGGATGTCCATCTGCCACGACAGGCGCTTTTCCGGCCGGGAATGGCGGATCAGCGCGACCAGCCGTTCCGCGGTTTCGCGCACGGATACCGCGTCACGACGCGGCGCGGCGGCCTCCGCCGGCGGCGCGGCGCGGGCGAGATGGCGCTCGATCAGCCCGTTGATGCTGCGCACCTGCTCGATCACCAACGCACTGTCCATCCGCGGTTGGCGGCCGGCCTCCAGCCCCAGGCGCGCCAGGGGCGTCTTGAGCGCATGGCTGAGATCGGCGGCGTGGGAGCGGCTGCGCGCCAACATGCGCGCATTGCGCAACAACAGGGCATCTATCTCCCCAGCCAGCGGATCGAGTTCCGGCCCGTATCCCGTGCCGAGCCAATCCGCGACCTCGCCGCCGCCGTCGCCGCCGCCGGCATCCGGCTGGCTGTGCAGTTTTTCCAGGCGCTGCTTCAGGCGTTCGACGGGACGCAGCCCGACCCGCACCTGCACGACAACCGTGACGACGACCCCCACCAGCAGGCACGCCAACCCCAGCCAGAGCGTGCGGCCGATGCGTTCGAGATCGTCGGTCACGCCGCTGGCTGGCCCATAGACCCGCAACCTGGCTGGAACGTCTCCGATGCGGATGTCGCGCTCGATGCCCAGCAGGGGGCGTCCGCGCGGGTCGGTGTCGCGCAACAGGGCGCGCGCGTCGCGGGCGGGCTCCGCCTGCAACGCGCCATCCCACAACGAACGCGAATAGAGCGTTTGCCCCTGCCCGACGACGACCCAGTACCAGCCGGAAAAAATCTGGCTGAATTCGTCGTTGCCCCGCCCCGGCGCGTAACGCCAGAGGCCGTCCGGGCCGACTTCGAGGCGGGCTTCGAGATGGTCGGCCTGCCCATCGAGCAGCCGGACGAAACCGCCGTAAAGGCTGTCGTGAATATCCTTGTACAAAAGGCCGCCCAACAACAACACCAACAGCAGCGCCGGCCCCAGCCCGA
Organism: Azoarcus sp.; assembly: GCA_031258035.1. Lineage (GTDB taxonomy): Bacteria > Pseudomonadota > Gammaproteobacteria > Burkholderiales > Rhodocyclaceae > WRNU01. Next base: position 8,114 of record JAIRNL010000035.1, read on the forward strand.
GCCACAGCAGGCGCGCCGTCAGGCCGGCGCGGCGGGTCGCGGGTTTCATCGTGGGCGGGGATTCGTCGGCGGACATGGCCGCAGTGTATAGCCGTTCGTCGTCGATGCGCGCCGCCGGCACAAGCGCCCGTCGCCCCGGCGCGCGGGCCCGCCTGGCACGCGAAACGGCGAAACGGCGGAACGGCGGAACGGCGGAACGACAGACTGGCGCCGAAGACGACCGGCAAGGCCGGCGCTTTTCAGATCGTCAGCCGAAACCCCAGGCCGCGCCGGGTGCCGATCAGATCCGCGCCGATCTTGCGGCGAATCCGGCCAATCAGCACATCCACCGAGTTGGAATCCGGTTCCAGATCGCGCGAATAGACATGTTCGCCGATCTCGGCGCGCGTGACGGTCGCGCCGCGGCGGTGCATCAGATAAGCGAGAATGCGCTGCTCCTGCGCGGTCAGATCGACGGCCTGGCCGCGCAGCCTGAAACGTTGGCTGACGGTATCGTATTCGAGCGGGCCGGCGGTCAATACCGTGTCGCCGCCTCGCTGCTTGTCCCGGCGCAACAAGGCGCGCAGGCGCAGCACGACTTCTTCCGGCAAAAAGGGCTTGACCAGGTAATCGTCGGCGCCGGCCTGGAAACCCGCCAATTTGTCGCTCCAACGCGCGCGCGCCGTCAGAATCAAGACCGGGATGTGGCAGCCGTTCTCGCGCCAGTGCCGCAATACCGAAACGCCATCGAGTCCCGGCAGGCCGAGATCCAGCACGGCGGCGTCGTAGCTCTCCGTTTCGCCGAGAAAAACCGCCTCGTTGCCGTCGCCGGAGGTCTCCGCGACGAAGCCGGCCTCGTCCAGCACAGCCCCGAGGCTGGCTGCCAACAGGGCATCGTCCTCAACGATCAGGATGCGCATACGCCTTGCCCGCTTCTGTTTTTCCATGCAGAACCACCGCGCTTCGGCTATCCACGCGCAACTTGGCCATACCGCCGTCGGACTGGAGAATCTCTATTTCGTAACACCAGCCGCTCGGGCTTGCGCGATCCCGTTCGAGTTCGATTTCCAGCACGGTACCCGGATATTTCCGCAACAGCGCGTCGAGCATGTCAGCCAGCGGCCTGGCGCGCGCCATCCGGGGCGGGTCGTCGTGCCGGACTTCCCCCGTGCGCGCATCGACCAGCAAAGCCAGCCGCTTTTCGCCCGCCTGGATCAACTGCACTTCGTACATGAGCTGGCCCTGCGCGCCGTATTTGATTTCAGCCTTCTCCACATGGCCCGGATACTGCCGCGACAGGCGGCGCAACATGTCGGGCAACGGGGCGGGCGGCGACCGGAAACCGGAAAGATCGCCGGCCTTCAGCAACTCCCCGCTCTGGGCATGAACCTTTATTTCCCGCCTGCGGTGGGTGGCATCCAGAATCTCGATTTCATACACGGGGCCGTAGACGTCATCCATCTCCAGTTCGACTTCGACGATGCGTCCGGGCACCTGGCGCTCCACCGCGGACAGGATTTCAGCCAACGGCTTGTAATGGCCGGCGGCCACCGCCTGACGCACGCCATGTTGTTCGTCGCCGCGCGCCGGGGAAGAGGACAACAACAACGCGGCAAGGAGAAGGAAGCATCCGGGGGAGATCATGGCCGCCATCGTCTCAAATACTGTCTGAACGGTTCGTGAACGACATTTCGGGAAGCGTCGC
>JAIRNL010000048.1 GCA_031258035.1 Azoarcus sp.
CGCTGCAACGGAAAACGCAGGCGCTGAACGCGGCGCGGCTCACGGAGTTCGGGCGACAGGCGCAGACGCTCATCCTGCGCACGCGGGCGCGCACCGAGAATAACTGCATCGCCCGCGACCTCACCCGCATCGGCGACCTGCTCCTCTTCGGCTACAACGTTTTCATCGGGCTGCGCAGGGAAACAGTGGTTTCCGATGTCTTTTCGCTCTACCGCCTGAAGGAGGGAGAGGAAAACGCCGAGGAACTGGAACCCGTGCCGCTTGCCGGGACTTTTCTCGAAGATGCCCGTTTCGTGGCCGATTTCCGCGAGCTTTATACCTATTACAAACAGGCGTGCATCGTGCAACTGCGCCTGCACCAGGGCAAGCTCTTCGCGGCGTTCCAGATCGGCGAGAAGATCAACGACCTGCGGGTGTTCCGCTGGACGCTGGAGAACGACGGCAGCCTGAAATACCTCGACAACCGCGGCGAGCGCGAAATCGCCCTGCCGCCGACGCACGATTTCGAATGGACGCCCACCACGCGCGAACAGCACGTCGGCGGACGCTATCCGCACATCAACATCCTCGATACCGTATTCGTCGAAACCGTGGGCGGCGATCTCACCGTCAAGATCGAGAACAATACCGAAACGGGCCTGGGCATCTATGCCGAACCGGTCGAGGACAAGAACCAATCGCTCGCCGATGCGGCCATCTCCTACGCGCGCCTCGGTTCATTGATTCTCCTGAAGGTGCGCCCCTACCGGGAAAAAGAAGATCGCTATCTCGTCTTCAATTCCCGCACGAACACCGTGACACGAATCGACGCCATCGGGCAATCCTGCGTGCAATTGCCGGAAGACCATGGCCTGATCTTTCCCGGCGGCTATTACCTGCAATCGGGCGAATCCAAGGCGTTCGACCTGCCAGAGGCACTCATCTCCACGCTGTGTTTCAAGCGCATGCTGCGCTCGCCCAATGGCGAGGATGTGCTGTATATCTTTTACCAGCCGGAAGGCGGGCAATACGCGCTCTTTTCCTACAACCTCATCGAGAAGAGCCTTTCCGCGCCCATTGTCTGCCACGGCTACGCGCGCTTCGAGGATGGCCGCATGCTCGTTTTCCAGGCGGACAATCCCGAACCGACCCGCACGCATCCGATGCAATTGTGGCAGACGCCGTTTTCCAGCGAAGAGCACATGACCCGCGCCGCCGCCGCGCAGGGCTTCTGGGGGCGCATCGGCAACCCGGAACTGGTGCGCGGCATCGCCGAGCTCACCGCCATCGCCCGCGCCGTGGGCGAGCAGACGCCGACGCGCGCCGCCTACGAGGGCATCATCAGCCAGTGCGGGCGGGCGCTGGACGCTTTTTTCTGGCTCGATACAGCGGAAGCCGGCGGGCTGGACGCCGATCTGCGCGCCATCGCCGAGGCGGCGCGGAACACGCTCGATGAGTTCGAGAAAGTCGAGACCATCCGCCGCGACACCCGCCGCGCCATCGACGAGGCGGAAAGCCGCCAGCGGGAATTGCTCTCCGACATCGCGGGCACGATCTGGCAGAAACCGGAAGATTTCGTCCAGGCGCTCGAACGTTTGCGCGCGGAGCGCGGGCAATTGCAGTTGCTGCTGGAATTGCGCCATGCCGATACCGGGCGCATCAATGCGCTGGATGCGACCTATGCCGCCGAGGCCGAGCGCGTCGGCGAAAAGGCGCTCGCTTTCCTGTCGCGGGAAAACGCTTTCGAGGGCACGCGCCAGAATCTCGCCCGCGCCGCCGGACTGCTCGACAAGGCGGCGACGAGCGAGGACATCGCCCGCGTGCTTGCCGAACTCGACAGCGCCGCCGCCGGGCTGGATCTGCTGACCGGGCAGATCGGCAACCTCCCCGGCGGCGACGCGGTGACGCGCACCCGCATTCTCGACGCCATCTCCGCGGTCTATGCCGAAATCAACCACCTTCGCGCCGAAGCGAGGAACCGCCGCCGCACCCTGGTCACGAGCGAATCCGCCGCCGAATTCGGCGCGCAGTTCAAACTCTTCGGACAATCGCTCGAAAACGCCATCGAACTGGCCGATACGCCCGAAAAATGCGACGACGCCCTCACCCGGCTGCTCGCGCAACTGGAAGAACTGGAAGGCCGCTTCGCCGAACAGGAAACCTTTCTCGCCGACATCGCCGCCAAACGCGAAACGGTCTATGAATCCCTGCTTGCCCGGCGCCAAACCCTGCTCGACGCGAAAAACCGCCGCGCCCGCGCCATTGTCGATGCCGCCGCGCGCATCCTGGACGGCATCCCGCGCCGCGTCGCGCAATTCAGCGATCTCGGCGCGCTGCACAGCTATTTCGCCTCCGACCCCCTGATCGGCAAACTGCGCAACCAGATCGCCGACCTGCGCGCCCTGGGCGACGGCGTCGGCGCGGACGACCTCGACACCCGCCTGAAGACCGCGCGCGAGCAGGCCATCCGCACGGTGCGCGACCAGGGCGAACTTGTCTCCGAAGATGGCAACACCTTGCGCTTCGGGCGGCACGCCTTCACCGTGAACCGCCAACCGCTCGATCTCACGCTGGTGCCGCTCGACGGCGCGCTGCGCTTTCACCTGAGCGGCACCGATTACTACGCCCCCCTCGCGCCGGAAGCGAACGCGGAACTGGAAGCGCACCGGGCCTACTGGGATCGGCTGCTGGTCTCCGAAACCCCCGCCTTCTACCGCGCCGAATACCTCGCCGGCTCCCTGCTCGAAGCCGCCATCGCCGGAGAAGCCGGGGAAACCGGCCTCGACTGGCGGGGCTTGCAGGCGCTCTGCGCCGATGCGGACAACATTGCCCCCGTACTCGAAAAACTGCGCCTCTGGTCGGCGAGCCGCTACCAGGAGGGCTACCAGAAAGGCGTGCACGACGTCGACGCCGCCCGCATCCTCACCGCGCTCGTCAACATGCAGGCCGCCGCCGGGCTACTCTCCTACGGACCGGACGCGCGCGCGCTCGCCATGCTCTACTGGCACGAAGGCTGCCTCGACGAAAAACGCGCCGCCCTTCTGCGCCAGGCCATCTCGGTCATGAACCTGCGTGCCCAGTACGGCACGCGGGAAAGCCTGAAGCGCCTCGAAAAAACGCTCGCCGAAGCCTTCATCGCCTTCGCGCCCGCCTTCGGATTCGACGCCGCCCGCGACGGTCTCGGGCGACAAGCCGCCCGCTACCTGATCCGCCAACTCGCCGCCTCGCAAACAGGAGAACGGTGGCTGATTTCCGCCGCCGCCGCCGACCTCGCCCTTGCCCTGCAAAGAAAGCTCGAAGCCGCCGGACTGTGGAACACCTGGCAGCGCGACCTTGCCGCCGCCACACCC
>JAIRNL010000058.1 GCA_031258035.1 Azoarcus sp.
GGGCAACTCACGCCGCCGCGATTCATCGTCAACTTCCCCACCAAGCGCCACTGGCACGGCAAGAGCCGCATCGAGGACATCGAGGCAGGACTTGTCGATCTGGTCGAGGTCATCCGTGACAGGGGTATTCATTCCATCGCCATCCCGCCGCTGGGCGCGGGCCTGGGCGGGCTGGACTGGAACGAAATACGTCCGCGCATCGAACGCGCCCTTGCGGAATTGGAAGACGTGCGGATATTCGTGTTCGACCCCGACGGCGCCCCCGCCAGCGACAAGATGGCCCATGCGCGCGAAGTCCCCAAAATGACGGTGGGGCGCGCCGCACTGGTCGAACTCATGCAACGTTACCTCGGCGGCTTGCTCGACCCTTTCGTCACCCTGCTGGAAGTCCACAAGCTGATGTACTTCATGCAGGAAGCTGGAGAACCGCTGCGCCTGAAGTACGTCAAGGCGCCCTATGGCCCCTATGCCGAGAATCTGCGCCATGTGTTGCGCGCGCTCGAAGGCCACCTGATTGCCGGTTACGCCGACGGCGGCGACATTCCCGACAAACCACTCCACCTCGTGCCCGGCACGGTAGACGAAGCCAGGGCCTTCCTCGACCAGCACGAAACCAGCCGCGCCCGCTTCGCGCGCGTCGTGCGCCTGGTCGAAGGCTTCGAATCGCCTTACGGCCTGGAACTGCTGGCTACCGTGCACTGGGTAATGCGCCGCGAAGGCGCGACCGGGCACGACGGTGTGGCGCGGCGGGTCTACGACTGGAACGAGCGCAAGCGGCAATTCACGGTCCGGCAAATCAGCATCGCGGCCGATCGGCTCACCGAGCAGGGCTGGGCCTGGCTGGAATGAATGACTTTGCATTGGGGTAGATTCGTGAACCTGCTTGATCGCGCGCCACACCGCTCACCCCGTAGAACACACCCATGCCCCTTTCCCGCATAGATCCCGGCCACTATGCCGCCCTTTTCGTCGCCAAGGCCGAGCGCCTGCGCCATGATTTCGCCGCCCTTGCCCTGCCCGAGTTGCAGCTGTTCGCCTCGCCGCCGCTCGGCTACCGGCTGCGCGCCGAATTCCGCATGTGGCACACAGGCACGAGCGTCGATTACGCCATGTTCGACCCCGCCGACCCGCGCCGCGCGGTGCCCATCGCGGATTTCCCGCCCGCCGTCGACGCCATCCGCGCCCTGATGCCCCGGCTGCGCGCCCGGCTGCTGACGGACGACGCCCTGCGCCACCGCCTTTTCCAGGTCGATTTCCTCGCCACGCTGAAAGGCGACATCCTGGCGAGCCTCATCTACCACCGCCGGCTCGATGACGCCTGGGAAGCCGCCGCGCACGCGCTCGCCGCCGAGACCGGCGCGCAGATCGTCGGCCGCAGCCGCGGGCAGAAAATCGTGATCGGGCGCGACTGGGTGGAAGAAGAAATCCGCGTCGACGGGCAAATTTTGCGCTACAGCCAGATCGAAGGCAGCTTCACCCAGCCCAACGGCGAGGTGAACCGCGCCATGCTCGGCTGGGCGCGCGCCCGCGCCGCGGGACTGGGCGGCGACCTGCTCGAACTCTACTGCGGCAACGGCAACTTCACCGTGGCGCTGGCACCGCTTTTCGGCAAGGTGCTCGCCACCGAATCGAGCGCATCGTCGGTCGCCGTCGCGCGCCGCAATCTGGCGGCAAACGGCATCGGCAACGTCGCGCTGGCTCGAATGGCAAGCAGTGAAGTCGCCGCCGCGCTCGCCAGGGCGCGCGCTTTTCGCCGCCTGAAAGACATCGACCTCGATGCCTGCCGCTTCTCGACGCTCCTCGTCGATCCGCCCCGCGCCGGGCTGGACGCGGCAACACTCGAACTCGCGCGCGCTTTCGCCAACGTGCTCTACATTTCATGCAACCCCGCCACGCTGCGCGAGAACGTCGCCGCGCTCGCCGCCACCCACCGCATCGCGGCCGCGGCGGCTTTCGACCAGTTTCCCTACACCGACCATCTCGAATGCGGCCTGCTGCTCCAGCGCCGGCGCGAAGACCTCCCCGCGGGGTGAATTCGCCCCCCTCCTCCCGCCGAAACCGCCTCTTTCGGGGAAACGGCTGAAGCATGTATCATCCCCGCGACCGTATCCGCATCCGGAAACGATCGGCGCGTCATGCGAAGATGCCTCATGACCCGCCGCCGGCGCGCGCATGGCGTCATGGCCGACAAAATCTTTCAAGGAGCTTCCCGTGTCCACCCTGTTCGACCCCCTGCAACTGGGCGACATCGCCCTGCCCAACCGTATCGTCATGGCCCCGCTCACCCGCTGCCGCGCCAGCGCGGGCAGGGTGCCCAACGCACAGATGGCCAGGTATTACGCGCAACGCGCCAGCGCCGGGCTGATTCTCTCGGAGGCGACCGCCGTGACGCCGCAAGGCGTCGGCTACCCCGACAGCCCCGGCATCTGGAACGACGAGCAGGTCGCAGGCTGGAAGCCGGTCGTCGAAGCGGTACACAAGGCCGGCGGGCGCATTTTCATGCAACTCTGGCACGTCGGGCGCATTTCCGATCCGGTCTACCTGAATGGCGATCCGCCCGTCGCGCCGAGCGCCATCGCCGCCGAAGGGGAGGTCAAACTCTTGCGCCCCAAACGGCCCTACGTCACTCCGCGCGCCCTGGAGACGGCGGAAATCCCCGGCATCGTCGCCGCCTACCGGCAAGGCGCCGCCAACGCCCAGGCGGCGGGATTCGACGGCGTCGAAATCCATGCCGCCAACGGTTATCTGATCGACCAGTTCTTGCAGGACGGCACCAACAGGCGCGCCGACGCCTACGGCGGCCCCATCGAAAACCGCGCCCGCCTGCTGCTCGAAGTCACCGACGCCGCCATCGACGTGTGGGGGCCGGGCCGCGTCGGCGTACACCTGGCCCCGCGCTGCGATTCGCACAGCATGGGCGACAGCGACCCCGCCGCCACCTTCGGCCATGTCGCCGACGAACTGGGCAAGCGCCGCATCGCCTTTCTCTTCGCGCGCGAGGCGCAAGGCCCCGGACTGCTCGGCCCGCAACTGAAAGCGCGCTTCGGCGGCGTCTTCATCGCCAACCAGGGCTTGACCGGCGAGACGGCGAACGCGCTTCTTTCCACCTATGCCGATGCCGTCGCGTTCGGCGTCCCCTTCATCGCCAATCCCGATCTGGTCGAGCGCCTGCGGCAGAACGCCGCGCTCAACGCGCCGCGTCCGGAACTGTTCTACGGCGGCGGGGAACAGGGCTACACCGATTATCCGTTCCTGGAATGAGCGCCTCCCCTGAAAATCGGGGCTTCCGTTCGCTGACACCTTCCATCGTCGGGCGCGGGGCGATACCATGCCCGCCCCCCTGTATTGCTTTTCCCCGTCCCGCCATGTCGATCACGCCCTGCCGCCGTCCCGCCCACTTCCGCGCCCTCGCGCTGCTCGCCCCGCTGCTCGCCGCCATGCTGCTTGGCGGATGCGCCGGAGTACCCGCCCCCGCGCCCACCCAGGAACGCGACGGCTTCAGCCCACGGCGCGACGACGGCATGCGCGCCACGCGCCAGATGCCCGTGGATTGGGCAGGCTTGCAGCGCGAATTCGAGGCCGCCTTGCAGGGCGTGCCCGACACCCGCATCGCCCATCTGCCGGAAGGACTGCGCGTCTGCCTGCCCGCCGCCGACGGTTTCGCCGGCGCCCGGGCGGATGTCCGCCCGCCGCTTGCCGCGTTGCTCCAGCGCGTCGCGCCGGTGTTCCAGCATCACCCGTGGGCCGCCATCCGCATCGTCGGCCACACCGACGGCATCGGCAGCGAGATGAGCAATCTGAACCTGTCTTTCCAGCGCGCCGACGCCGTCATGGAGTATTTGCGCAAACAGGGCATCGCGCTGGGCCGCATGAACGTCGACGGACGCGGCGAAGCCGATCCGATCGCCGACAACGCCGACCCGGCGGGCCGCGCCCGCAACCGGCGGATCGAAATCTTCCTGAATCCGCGCTGAACGACCGCCCCGGCGCGAACCCTCAGCGCCGCTGTTCGAGCCAACAAGCCAGCCCCTGCGCGTCGAGTTCCATGTCGCCTTCCAGCACGGGTTTCAGCCATTCGCGGCTCTCGGGCGGCGCTTCGGCGAGCAGATAGCGTTCGATGCTGGCATGGATGGCTTCTTTCCTCGCCTTTCCCTCTCCCGGCGCGGCTTCAGCCAACGCGACGAAGCCGTCGATCCGGCGCAGCAGCTCCGCGCCCAGGCGCGCCACATCATCCACCCGGCTGAAATGCGTGAGATACATCGCACTGGGTTCGAGCGCGAGCAGGCGATGGATCGAGGCTTTCATCGCCTCGGGGTCGAACTGGGTCGGCGTGGTGGCGGGAATGAGGAAAGGCTCGCCGCTCACGCCCATCTCGCGGTAGGCGATGCCGAAGGCATCGCCTGTGAAACAGGCGCGCGCGCGCCGATCCCACAGGCAGAGATGGTGCTTGGCGTGCCCGAGCGTGTGCAGGCATTGCAGGGGCCGCCCGGCAAGCTCGAAAACCTGCCCGTCGGCGGCTTCCAGCACTCTTTCGGCCGGTACCGGCACCGGCGAGCCGTAGAGGCGGCGGGCGTTTTCGGCGCCATAGACTTCGACGGTGCCTTCAAAGAGGCGGGTGGGATCAATCATGTGACGCGCGCCGCGCGGATGCACCACCAATTTTGCGTTCGGCAAATGCGCCATGTAGGCGCCGGCGCCGCCGGCATGATCGAGGTGGACGTGCGTCAGAAAGAGGTAATCTACCGCGTCCGGCGCAAGCCCGAGCTGGGGCAGCGCGGCAAGGAAACGGGGCAACGCGGCGTTGTGGGCGGTGTCGACGACCGCGACGCGGCCATCCTCGACGATCAGGTGTACGGCAGCCAGCCCCGGACGCACATAGCCGGCGTCGATGGCGTAGATATTGTCGGGCCAGGTGAGAAGCGGTTCGGTATGCATGGTTTCCATTCCAGAAA
>JAIRNL010000102.1 GCA_031258035.1 Azoarcus sp.
CCCTGCTCGTTGCGCTGGCTGACGGCATGGGCGGGCACAGCGGCGGGGCGATGGCCGCCGAACAGGTCATGCTGGCGGCGCGTCGGGGGCTGGAAGCCTTCACGCCGGCCACCGACCAGCCAGACCAGGTGCTGGATGCCGTGATCCGCGATGCGCATGCCTCGATCCGCACGGGCCGGGTCGGCAGCGAACAAGACCCTCACAGCACGGTTGTGGTGTTCATGCTCTATCGCGGCAAGGCGTATTGGGCGCATTGCGGCGATTCCCGCCTCTACCACTTTCGCAATCGTCAGCTGCTGGCGCGCACCGGCGACCACTCGCTGGTCGGCGAATTGCAGCGGCGTGGCAAGCTGTCCGCGGAAGAAGCCCTGCGGCACCCGCAACGCAGCGTACTGGTCGCCTGCCTGGGCGGCGACCGTTCCCCGCAGATCGACCGCGACGGTTGCGCAGACGTGGTGATCGGGGATCGTTTCCTGCTCTGCACGGACGGGGCGTGGCGTCATTTCGCCGACGACGAGCTGGCTGCCATCCTGGCTGATTTTCCCGCCGCCGAGGCGACGCGGCATCTGCTCGAGCTTGCCCGCCAGCGCGCCGGGGGCAACGGCGACAATCTCGCGCTCGCCGTCATCGAATTCGTCGCGGCCAAAGGTTGAGGCGCGGGCGCCTTATTCCCAGAGTTGCCACCATGGGCGGTCGCCCTTGCGCGCGCCGGCGAAATATTCGCTGTCGGGAAAATTCTGCCGCATCACGCGGTCGGCGTCGTCGCGCAGCTCGCCCAGCCCGAGTTTGTCGTAACTCTTGACCAGCAGGAACAGGGCTTCTTCGTGCGCGGGCGCGTTCGGGAACTGGGTGATCGCCGTTTGGGCGCGGTTGATGGTGGCGATGTAGGCGCCGCGCTGGTAGTAGTAGCGGGCGACGTGTACTTCGTGGGAAGCCAGCGAATTCACCAGATACTGCATGCGCAGGCGGGCGTCCTCGGCATATTTGCTGGCTGGGAAACGCTCGACGAGCTCGCGGAAGGTATCGAAGGCTTCGCGCGCCGCCCCCGGGTCGCGCTGGGAGAGATCCTTCCCCATGTCGCCCAGGATGCCGAGGTCTTCGTTGAAATTGACCAGCCCCTTCAGGTAATAGGCGTAGTCGACATCACGGTGATTGGGGTGCAGCTTGATGAAACGGTCGGTCGCAAGGATCGCCAGATCCGGCTCTTCCGACTTGTAATAGGCGTATGCGATGTCGAGCTGCGCCTGTTGGGCATAGCGGCCATAGGGATAGCGCGATTCGAGCTTCTCGAACAGTTTGATCGCATCGTCGTAGCCGCCTTCGTTCATCAGGGTCTTGGCTTCGGAGTAGAGCTTCTGGGCGTCCCATCCCGCGGTTTCGTCGTCGGGTACGCTGCCGCATCCAGCCAGCGCCAAGGTGGCGGCCAACAGGACATTCCGGACGGTTTTTCCCGCTACACTTTCAAAAATGAGCCTGATCATCGAAAACACTCGCTTGAATGAACCGGCGAATTATAGCCGCAGCCAGGGCGATAGCCGCAGCCGGGATGAGGAAATCATTTCCGGCGAAACCTCGTCCCCCGTGAGCGCCGCGGTACCGCCCGATTGCGCCGGACTGCGCCTGGATCGGGCGCTCGCCCGGATGTTCCCGGCGTATTCGCGCACTCGCCTGCAAGCCTGGTTGCGCGAGGGGCGCATCCGCGTCGATGGCCGCGTTCCCGAAGCCAGCGCCAGGGTGTGGGGCGGCGAGCGCCTGGAAATGGATGCCGCGCCGGCGGCGCCCGCAGCGCTGGCTGGGGCCGCCGAGGACATCGCGCTTTCCATCGTGTTCGAGGATGAGTGCCTGCTGGTGCTCGACAAACCCGCCGGGCTGGTCGTGCATCCGGGTAGCGGCAACTGGCGCGGCACCCTGATGAATGCGTTGCTCCATCATGCTCCGGCGCTTGCCGGCGTGCCGCGCGCCGGCATCGTGCACCGGCTCGACAAGGACACCAGCGGCCTTCTGGCTGTGGCGAAAACCCTGCCCGCGCAAAGCCACCTGGTCCGGCAATTGCAGGCGCGCACGGTCGAACGGCATTATCTGGCGCTCGTGCATGGCGCGCTTGCCCGCGATGGCGAAATCGACGCGCCGATCGCCCGTCACCCGGTGCATCGAACGAAAATGGCCGTGGTCGAAGGCGGGCGGGCGGCGCTTACCCGCTACAGGGTGCGGGAACGGCTGGGCGCATCGACGCTGCTCGAATGCCGGCTGGCGACCGGCCGCACGCACCAGATACGGGTGCATATGGCGCATCTGGGTCACCCGCTCGTCGGCGATCCGGTATACGGCCCGCGCCGGGCGGCCGATCCGCGCCTGGCTGGGTTCGGGCGTCAGGCGCTGCATGCGTTCCGGCTGGGGTTGATCCACCCGGCGCGCGGGGAGGCCATGGTCTGGCTGTCATCGCTGCCGGAAGATTTCTCCGCCCTCTTGGCGGCGCTCGGCAGCCGCGCCGCCGGTTGCGCGGGAGCGGACGGTGATTGACGCGGGTTCTTTTTTCGCGCCCGACTGGCCGGCGCCGCGCGCGGTGCGGGCCTTGGTCACGACCCGGCTCGGCGGGCACAGCAAGGCGCCTTACGACAGTTTCAATCTCGGCACGCATGTGGGCGACGATCCGGCGGCGGTGGCCGCCAACCGCGCTTCGCTGCGGCGGCATCTGCCCGCCGGGCCATGCTGGCTCGAACAGGTGCATGGCACGGAAGTCGCGCTGGCGGGCGGCGACGGGCGAGAGGCGCCCATCCGCGCCGACGCCGCCGTGGCGCGCGTGGCTGGCGCGGTGTGCGCCGTGATGACCGCCGATTGTCTGCCGGTACTGTTCTGCGACGACGACGGCACGGTGGTCGCGGCCGCGCACGCTGGCTGGCGCGGGCTGGCTGCCGGCGTGCTCGAAGCGACGCTCGCCGCCATGGCGGCGCCCCCGGCGCGGGTCATGGCGTGGCTGGGGCCGGCGATCGGCCCGACGGCATTCGAGGTTGGCGAAGAGGTGCGGACGGCGTTCCTCGCGTGCGACCCTGACGCGCGCGCGGCTTTCACGGCGCGGAAGATGGAAGGAAAATGGCTTGCCGACCTGTTCGCGCTTGCCCGCCGCCGCCTGGCGCGGGCCGGCGTGGAGCGGGTGTACGGCGGTGGGGTGTGCACTTTCACCGAAAGCGGGCGCTTCTACTCTTACCGGCGTGAAGGGACGACGGGCCGCTTCGCGTCGCTGGTCTGGCTGCAAGCCAGGTAAGCTGTGTCCGAAAAGAGGCGCGCCTTGGCAAGCTGGTGAGAAACGCGTAGCGCCTTTCGGAATTTACCCTTCCGTTCGTTTTTTCCAGCGCCGGAAGCGCGCCGTTGCCCAGGCGCTGGCTGGGCGATTCTTGCGGCTACGCCGATCGTGGATATATTCCGTGGCGCATTGCGCGAAAGTCATCTCGTGCGATTTGCGGGCAATATTATTTTCCAGCGTATCTCTCCTGGCTTGCAATGGGTCGATGCCATCTATCAGGCTGCGCCGCGCATCGCGTGCCATTTCGCGCGCATGAGCAAGACTGACCGCATGCACTGGCCCCAGTCCCATGAAATGTT
>JAIRNL010000148.1 GCA_031258035.1 Azoarcus sp.
TTCATCACCGGCCTGCTGGTCTGGATTCCCCTGGCCATCACCTTCACGGTGCTGACCTGGATCATCAGGACGCTCGACGGCTGGATGCTCCCCTGGCTGCCCCGGCACCTGCAACCGCAGACCATCCTCGGTTTCGACATCCCCGGCCTGGGCGTCGTGCTGTGCATCTTCATCCTGTTCGCCACCGGGGTCGTTGCCGCCAATGTCCTCGGGCAGCGGCTCGTGAGCATGTGGGAGTCCCTCCTGGGGCGCATCCCGGTGGTCAAGTCGATCTACTCCAGCGTCAAACAGGTCTCGGACACGCTTTTCTCCAGCAGCGGCCAGGCTTTCCGCAAGGCGCTCCTGGTGCAATACCCGCGCCAGGGCGCATGGACGATCGCCTTCCTGACCGGCACGCCGGGCGGCGACATCACCCAGCGCCTGGGCGACAACTACGTCAGCGTCTATGTCCCCACCACGCCCAACCCCACTTCCGGTTTTTTCCTGATGCTGCCCGCGGCCGACACCATCGAACTCGGCATGAGCGTCGACGAGGCGCTCAAATACATCATCTCGATGGGGGTCGTCGCGCCGCCCGCGCGAGAATCTGATCCCCCCACGCTCCTCTCCGACTAAACCCCCGGTACCCACCCCATGCGAACTCACTATTGCGGCCAGGTCACGGCCGCCCATCTCGACCAGGTCGTCACGCTGTGCGGCTGGGTTCACCGCCGCCGCGACCACGGTGGCGTCATTTTCATCGACCTGCGCGACCGCGAAGGACTGGCCCAGATCGTGTGCGATCCGGATCGCCCGGACATGTTCAAGACCGCCGAAGCGATCCGCAACGAATTCTGCCTGAAGCTCACCGGCAAGGTGCGCCGCCGCCCGGCGGGCACGGAAAACCCCCATCTCGCCTCGGGCGAAATCGAGCTGCTGTGCCACGACATCGAGATCCTCAACGCCTCGGCGCCGCCGCCTTTCCAACCCGACGACGACAATCTCTCCGAGACCGTGCGCCTCACGAATCGCGTCATCGACCTGCGCCGCCCGCCGATGCAGAAAAACCTGATGCTGCGCTACAAGGTGGCGATGGCTTTCCGCCGCTTCCTCGACGCGCATGGCTTCATCGACATCGAGACGCCGATGCTCACCAAGAGCACGCCCGAAGGCGCGCGCGACTACCTCGTGCCCTCGCGCGTCAACGCCGGGCAGTTCTTCGCCCTGCCCCAGTCGCCGCAGCTCTTCAAGCAGCTTCTGATGGTGGCCGGGTTCGATCGCTACTACCAGATCGTCAAATGTTTCCGCGACGAAGACCTGCGCGCCGACCGCCAGCCGGAATTCACCCAGGTCGATATCGAAACCTCTTTCCTGGACGCGGACGGCATCATCGCGCTGATGGAAGAAATGGTTCGCTTCGTGTTCAGGGAAACGCTCTCCATCGAGCTGCCCGATCCCTTCCCGCGCATGACCCACGCCGAAGCCATGAACCGCTACGGCTCCGACAAACCCGATCTGCGCGTCACCCTCGAAATCACCGAGATAACCGATGCGGTCGGGGATGTCGCCTTCAAAGTCTTCTCCGGCCCGGCCAATTCCGGCGGGCGGGTCGCCGCCCTGCGCATTCCGGGCGGCGCGGGCCTCACCCGTGGCGAAATCGACGAATACACCCGCTTCGTCGGCATCTACGGCGCGCGGGGCCTGGCTTACATCAAAGTCAACGATGCGAGCCAACCGAACGAAACCGGCCTGCAATCGCCGATCGTCAAAAACCTGCACGAAACCGCGCTGCGCGCCATTCTTGAGCGCACCGGCGCCCAGTCGGGCGACCTCATATTCTTCGGCGCCGACAAGACAAAGATCGTCAACGACGCCCTCGGCGCCCTGCGCGCCAAGCTCGGGCACGAACGGGGTTTCGTCACCGGCGAAGCCTGGCGCCCGCTCTGGGTGGTCGATTTCCCGATGTTTGAATACGACGAAGAAGACAAACGCTGGGTCGCCTGCCATCACCCCTTCACCAGCCCGAAAGAAGAGCACATCGCGCTGCTGAAAAGCGCCCCGGACAAATGCCTCGCCAAAGCCTACGACCTGGCTTTGAACGGCTGGGAAATCGGCGGCGGCTCGATCCGCATCCACCGCGCCGAAGTGCAGGAAACCGTATTCGACGCGCTCAATATCGGCCCGGAAGAACAACGGATCAAATTCGGCTTCCTGCTCGACGCCCTCAAATTCGGCGCCCCCCCCCACGGCGGCATCGCCTTCGGGCTCGACCGCGTGGTCACGATGATGGCCGGCGCCGACTCGATCCGCGACGTCATCGCCTTCCCCAAGACCCAGCGCGCCCAGTGTCTGTTGACCAACGCCCCGAGCGCGGTCGACGAAAAGCAATTGCGGGAACTGCACATCCGCCTGCGCCAACCCCAAGCCCAGGCTCAGACCGAAAGCGACACGAACTGAACGCGAACCGAACGGAAAAGGGCCGCCGTTACCGGCGGCCCTTTTCCGGGGAGTCCAACAACCCGATACGACGGAAGCCGTCAGGCCGCGCGCTGGATATTCGCAGCCTGCTTGCCCTTCGGCCCCTGTGTAACGTCGAAGGAAACCTTCTCGCCTTCCTTCAGGGTCTTGAAACCATTCATGTTGATCGCGGAGAAATGCGCGAACAGATCCTCGCTGCCATCGTCGGGCGTGATGAAGCCAAAGCCCTTCGAATCGTTGAACCATTTGACGGTGCCAGTTGCCATATTGCCTCGATCCCTCACAAGTGACTTGATACAATCCGGGGCCATCCCGGCCGGCGCATTCACCATGCATTCGGACGACGCTTCCGGCGCTTTGTCGGAAATGCGACAAGCAATCGCCTGGCACGCTTCCAGCAAACGCCCGCAACCGAATGTGATTTACGCACTTTGCTGTTTCTACGCATTTGCTCGCCCGACGTCAACGGTTTCGCGCGCCCAAACTTACATTTGAGCTACTCATGCAACATTGCACGGCGCAACGAACGCCCCGAGCCGCCTTCCGGGCCACTCTGGCATACTTCTGGCTTCAGAGCCCCCCCCCCCGGACGATGACCCCGCCCGCCTCCCGCGACCGTTCTCCGCCATTCATTCCCGCAGCGACGCCCCGGCTCGATTAAAATCGCCTCCATGACCACGACCACGACCCACAAACAGGACGAATTCGTACTGGAAGCCACGCGCGCGGGGATACACCGGCCCCCGCTCTATAAAGTGTTGCTTCTCAACGATGATTACACCCCCATGGACTTCGTCGTCATCGTCCTGCAAAAATATTTCGGCATGAACCGCGAGCGCGCCACGCAGGTCATGCTCCAGGTTCACACGGAAGGCATGGGAATGTGCGGTATCTTCACCAAAGATGTAGCATCGACCAAGGTCGAACAAGTCGTATCCTATGCCCGCAAACACCAACACCCCCTGGCATGCGTGATGGAGGAAAGCGAATGATCGCGCAAGAGCTGGAAATCAGCCTGCACATGGCTTTTGTCGAAGCCCGGCAGAAACGCCACGAATTCATCACCGTCGAGCACCTGCTGCTCGCGCTGCTGGACAACCCCTCCGCCGCCGAGGTGCTGCGCGCCTGCGCGGTCAACACCATCGGACTGCGCCAGGAACTGATCCAGTTCATCAGCGAACACACCCCGAGGATCAGCGGCAGCGCAGAAATCGAAACCCAGCCCACGCTCGGCTTCCAGCGCGTCATCCAGCGCGCCATCCTGCACGTGCAATCCTCCGGAAGAAAAGAAGTCAACGGCGCCAACGTCCTCGTGGCCATTTTTGGCGAAAAAGACTCCCACGCCGTCTTTTTCCTCCAGCGGCGGAACATCTCCCGCCTTGATGTAGTGAATTTCATCTCGCACGGCATCGCCAAGGCCCAACAGGACGGCGCGCAGGCGGCAACCCACCGCCACGACCCGGAAGCCCCCGAGCAGGAGCAAGAAGAAAAACCCCGCGCCAACGTGCTCGAAGCCTACACCCACAACCTCAACCAGCGCGCGCTGCAAGGCAGGATCGACCCCCTGATCGGGCGCGACAAAGAGCTTGAGCGCCTCATCCAGACCCTGTGCCGGCGGCGCAAGAACAACCCGCTCCTCGTCGGCGAAGCCGGCGTGGGCAAAACCGCCATCGCCGAAGGGCTGGCTCACCGCATCGTCGAGAAGCGCATACCCGAAATCCTCGAAAACGCGCAAGTCTACGCCCTCGACATGGGCGCCCTCCTGGCGGGCACCAAATACCGCGGCGACTTCGAGCAACGCATAAAAGCCGTGCTGAAACAGCTACTCGAAAACAAGAACGCCATCCTTTTCATCGATGAAATCCACACACTGATCGGCGCGGGCGCGGCCTCGGGCGGCACGCTGGACGCCTCCAACCTGCTGAAACCCGCCCTCTCCACCGGCCAATTGAAATGCATCGGCGCAACCACCTACGCCGAATTCCGCCAGATTTTTGAAAAAGACCACGCCCTGTCGCGCCGCTTCCAGAAAATCGACATTGCCGAGCCATCGGTGACCGAGACCATCGAAATCCTCAAGGGCCTGAAAACCCGTTTCGAGGAGCACCACGGCATCAGATACTCATCATCGGCGCTGGCCAGCGCCGCCGAACTCTCGGCCAAATACATCAACGACCGCCATCTGCCCGACAAAGCCATAGATGTCATCGACGAAGCCGGCGCGGCGCAACGCATCCTGCCCAGATCCCGGCAGAAAAAAACCATCGGCAAAAGCGAAATCGAAGAAATCGTCGCCAAGATCGCCCGCATCCCGCCGCGCAGCGTCTCGCAGGACGACCGCGCCTCGCTGCGGACGCTCGAACGCGACCTCAGGAACGTCGTCTTCGGCCAGGACGCCGCCATCGAAGCACTGGCCAAAGCCATCAAGATGTCCCGCTCGGGGCTGGGCAATCCGCAAAAACCCATTGGCGCCTTCCTCTTCTCCGGCCCCACCGGCGTCGGCAAAACCGAAGTCGCCCGCCAGCTCGCCTACACCCTGGGCATCGAACTGGTGCGTTTCGACATGTCCGAATACATGGAACGGCACGCCGTCAGCCGCCTGATCGGCGCGCCGCCCGGCTACGTCGGCTTCGACCAGGGGGGCCTACTCACCGAGCAGATCACCAAAAAACCGCACTGTGTGCTCCTGCTCGACGAAATCGAAAAAGCCCACCCGGACATCTACAACATCATGCTCCAGGTCATGGATCATGGCACCCTGACCGACAACAACGGGCGGCAGGCCGATTTCCGCAATGTCATCCTCATCATGACCACCAACGCCGGCGCCGAAGCCATGCAAAAATCGGTCATCGGCTTCTCGGCCCGCCGCGAGCCGGGCGACGAAATGGGCGAAATCAAGCGCATTTTCACGCCCGAATTCCGCAACCGGCTCGACGCCATGATCTCCTTCAAGGCCCTCGACGGCGAAATCATCCTCAAAGTGGTCGACAAATTCCTGACCCAGCTCGAAGCCCAATTGCACGAAAAGAAAGTCGAAGCGCAATTCACCGACGCGCTCAAATCCTGGCTGGCTGAAAAAGGCTTCGACCCGCTCATGGGCGCGCGTCCCATGGCGCGGCTGATCCAGGACATGATCCGCGCCGCGCTGGCTGACGAACT
>JAIRNL010000186.1 GCA_031258035.1 Azoarcus sp.
CATGTCGCCACCATCTCGTCCCAGACGATCGCGCCGTGGTCGGGAACGCCGAGCGCCTGCCCGGTGCGCCCGGTGGCGAAAACGCCGGCCACGAAACAGATGACGAGCAGCGCCAGGAATACCGCTTCCGAGAATGGCGCGCGCAGGAGCGGGTAGAGCAGCCATGCGGCCAGTGTGCCGGCGGTGCCGGGCGCGACCGGCGACAGGCCGGAGCCGAAACCGAGCGAGACCAGGTGGACGGGGTGGCGCAGGAGGCGGGGAGAAGGGGGGGGCGTCATGGCATTTCGATTCGGGAGGACGGGCCGTCCGGGGCGTGGCGGGCATGGGGATTCCGGATGTTATCAAGCCTTTCCTGGGTGATGGTCAATGGATTTCCTTCCAGAACAATGCGAAACGCCATGGCGCCAATGCCGTGGTCGACATGGTGAGTTTCTACGACAGGAAAGAATACGGGGATCCCGAGAAGTTTGAATGTCATGCCGGGGCCATCATGGCCGGGGTGGTGATGAAAGGGAAGGCCGCCATCGTGGAATGAGTCTTCGCGTCGATGCCCGCCGGATGCCTGGAATGCCATCGGGGCGGGTTTTCGTCCGGGGAAGGTTTTCTTGTCCTGTCTTGAGGCGGCGTGGAGGGGTTCCATGCCGCCTGTCGTTTTCCTGCTTCGTTTGTTCCATATCTTATGTCCGGATTGAGCCTGCGGAATTGGACGGCCTGGATGCCGGGGTGCGAAACGCTTTCGGCGTGGCGGGAATGGGCGTGTTCCGATGCGGCGACGCCGGCGGAGATGGCGGGCGCGCCGCCGCCGGTCAAGGAGATCCCGCCGCTTTTGCGTCGCCGCGCCGGGACGATGGGGCGTGCCGCGCTCCATGCGTTGTCCCGACCGGGGATGCCTTACGAGGGGCAGGCGATCGTGCTGTGCAGCCGCTTCGGTGAATTGCAGCGTTCGTTTGCGCTACAGCGCGAGCTGGCTGGCGAGGGCCGTGTCTCGCCGCAGCAGTTCAGCATGTCGGTGCATAACGCCACGGGCGGCCTCTTCATGATGGCGCAAAAGGCGCGCGCGCCACTCACGGCGCTGGCTGCGGGAGAAGAGGGGGCGCTTGCCGGTTTGCAGGAAGTCGTCGCCCTGCTCGCGGACGGGGGCAAGGCCGTATGGCTGCTGTATTGCGAGGAGCCGTTGCCTGTGGATTACAACGTGTTCCTGGGCGATTCTCCGCGCGCCGATGTCGGCTATTTTGCCTTTCTGCTCGAACTCGTTTCCGGCGATGAATTCCGTCTCGCGCCCGAGGCGGCGGAGGGCGGGGCGCGCGCCGCGAGCCATGCCGCTTCGCCGCTGGATCTGCTCGCTTTTTTCCTGCGGCCCGGGGAAGAGCGTATTTGCCTTTCGCCGCGCGGCAACTGGACGTTGCGGCGCACGGCGTCAGCCGGGAGCTGAGGATGCGCGCGAGGCTGGATCGTTTCTGGCGCATCGCCGCCACCGGGTTTTGTTTCGCGGTTTTCGGCCTGGGTGGGCTGTTGGTGTTGTGCGTGTTGTTTCCGCTGTGCAGGGTTTTTTGCGCCGATAGCCAGGATTTGCGGCGGCGCATGCGCGCGTTCGTCCATCGCAGTATGTACTGGTTTACGCGTCTCATGGTTTTCTGCGGCACGATCAGTTATGAAGTGCGTCATGCTGAAAAGCTGAACCGGCAAGGGCTGCTCGTCGTTGCCAATCATCCTTCGCTCATTGATGTCGTGCTTTTGCTCTCGCTTTTGCGCCAGCCCAATTGCGTGGTCAAAGCCAGCCTGCAAGAAAACCTTTTTACGCGCGGCCCGGTCGGAAGCGCCGGATTCATTGTCAACACGGATGGCCCGCAACTCATCGACGCCTGCGTGGCTTCGGTGCGTGCGGGCGACAATCTGGTCATTTTCCCGGAAGGGACGCGGAGCCTCGCCCATAATGGCGCCCTGAGTCCCATGAAGCGCGGCGCGGCCAATATCGCCTTGCGCGGCAATCTCAGGCTGACGCCGGTGGTCATCGCGGTCTCCGAACCCATGCTCGGCAAAAACCAGCCCTGGTATCGCGCCCCACGCCGGCGGCCGCATTTTGTGTTGACGGTGATGGACGACATCGCGCCGCCATCCCAGGCGGATGTTCCGGAAGAAGCGGAGAATGCCGCGGCCGGCGCGCACAGCCGGATGGCGCGCGCGCTGACCAGGGATCTGGCTGCGCTGTTCGCGCGGGAAATCGGGCGCCAGGCGATCCCGGCGTCGCATGCGGCAGGCGATCGGGCGGCATCCTGCGCCTGAAGGCTTGGTATGATTTGCGCCGCGTGGCAGTCCGCCGCGCGGGGATGTTTATATATGAGGTCTGTATGGCAACGTTTGACGAGTTGATTCACGAAATCAAAGCGTTCATTATCGAGACTCTGGATCTGGAAGATGTATTTCCCGAGGACATCGACGCGGATGCGCCTTTGTTCGGCGACGGCCTGGGGTTGGATTCCATTGATTCACTGGAACTTGGCGTGGGCCTGCAAAAGCGGTACGGGTTGAAGATTTCCGCCGAAAGCGAGGAAACGCGCCAGATTTTTTCGTCGATCCGCGCCCTGGCTGGATACGTTGCCGAACACCGCACGATTTGACACGGCATCATGAGTATCGAATATATGGATAGAGACGCCGCTTTTGCCCTGATCTCCAGACTCCTCGCCGAGCTTTTCGAGATCGACCCGGCAGGGATTACCCTGGAAGCCAATCTTTACCAGGATCTCGATATCGACAGCATCGACGCTGTGGATCTCGCGGTGGAATTCAGAAAGCAGACCGGGCGGCAACTCACGCCGGACGAGTTCAAGAAGGTTCGCACCGTGGGTGACATCGTCGACGCCGTTTGCGCGCCGGCGGAGAATGCCTGATGCCGGTGTGGTTCGCTTTTGGCGCGGGGCTTTTCCTGCCGCTGATGTTCTGGGTCTGCCGCTGGCAGGGTTGGCCGTTCTGGTTGTGCGGATTGGTGCTGCTGCCGCTGGCTTGGCCGCGCCGCGCCGGAGGCGGCGCGGCCGTCGCCGCTGTCATGCCGCGCGCCGCGAGGTGGTTGCCGGGGGCGCTGGCTGCGGCGATCGGTGCCGTGGCGCTCGCGTTCCGCGACGGCGTGCCGCTCCAGTATTATTCCGTCCTGAGCAGTCTCTTTTTTCTTGGCGTTTTCGCGGGCAGTCTCATGCAGGAACAAAGTATCGTCGAGCGGCTGGCGCGGCGGCTGGAGCCTGAATTTCCCGAATTCGCCGTGCGGTATACGCGCCGGGTCACGCAGGCGTGGTGCGGGTTTTTCGTGCTCAATACCGCGATGACGCTGTTGTGCATCGAGGCGGGGGAAGAAGCCTGGGCGCTCTACAACGGTTTCATTTCCTACCTCCTGATGGGATTCATGTTCGCGGGAGAATGGTTGATCCGGCGCCGGGTGAAGCGGCGCGGCCATGATGCCGCCGGCCCGGTTTTGCGGGAGACGCCCCATGTCTGAACCCTCCCTGCAAACCCTGGCTCGGTATTGGGCCCTGCCGGCCGATGACGGGCGGCCGGTGGCATATCGCGGCGGAATGCCGATCGGGCGCGCGGCGTTTTACCGCGACCTCGATGCCGCCCGGCGCACCCTGGCTGGACTCGCGCCCGGCGAGGTGGCGGGGTGGCCCGGTTTTGCGCTCTTCGAGCCGGATGCCTATCGTTTCGCGGTCTGGTTGCTGGCGACGTGGTCGCTCGGTCTTCTGGCTGTCCTGCCGGGCGACGATTTGTCGGCGACGCGGGAAGCATTGGCGCTGCCCTGGGTCGGCGGCGCCAATTCGGCGAACGCGCTGACGACGTGGGATGCCGCCGCGCCGGCTTCCGACGCCGACCATGGCCGCCCCGGCGTCATGCTGTTTACCTCCGGTTCCACCGGCAAGCCGGAGTTGATCGAGAAGAACCTGGAGCAGCTGCGCGCCGAAGCGGAGATGTTCGAGCGGGCTTTCGGCGGCGAGCTGACGCCCGAAACCCGCTTCGTCACCAGCGTGCCGCATCAGCACATGTACGGGCTGCCGTTTTTCATCCTGTGGTCATTGTCGGGCGCGCATCCCTTCGTGGTGGAAAAGCTGCGTTATCCGGAAGACCTCGGACGGTTGCAGCCAGCCGATTACGCGCTCATCAGCGCCCCGACTTTCCTGAAACATCTCGTGGATGCGCCGCCGCCGCCGGCGGGGGTGTGCTGGCTGATGGCGACTTCGGCGGGCAGCCCGCTCGCCATCGAGGCCGCGGAAAGCGGCGCGGCCTATTTGCGCGCGCCGCTGTTCGAGATCTACGGCAGCACGGAGACCGGCGCCGTCGCCTGGCGTTTGGGGAAGGCGCCGTGGCAGGCCATGCCTGGCGTGCGTCTGAGCCTGGAAGAAGGCAGTTCTCGTTTGCTCATTCACTCGCCCTTGCTCGCCGGGCGCGAAAGCGTCAGCGGTTTCCTGTCGGGCGACATCGCCCGCCTGGACGAGCGCGGCCTGGAATTGCTGGGACGGGCCGATCGTCTGGTCAAGATCGGCGAAAAAAGAATTTCCCTGACCCGGGTGGAAGAGGAACTCGCTCGCCTGCCGGAAGTGAAAAGCGTGCGCATCGTGCCGCTTCCCCATGAACACGAGGGCGATCGCGTCATCCTCGGCGCCGTCGTGGTCTTGAGTCCGGAAGGGCGGCAGCGGCTCGATGCGGGGAAGAAGGCGCGTTTCGATCTGGCTTTGCGCGACCGGCTGCGCGGGCGGCTCGACGCGCTCGCCCTGCCGCGCCGCTGGCGTTACGTGACGGCGTTTCCCTGCAACGAAATGGGAAAGGTGACGCGGCAGGCGCTGGAGCGCCTGTTCGTTCCCCTGTTGCCGCATGCCGAGCGCCTGCCGTGGCCACGCGGCGGGGACGAGGGGGGTGAGGCGGGAAAGGTGCTGCTGCAACTGCGCGTGCCGCGCGATCTCGCCTGGTTCGAGGGCCACTTCCCCGGTTTCCCGATCCTGCCCGGCGTGGTGCAACTCGATTGGGCGGCGCATTTCGCGCGTCGTTACTTCGGTTTCGACGCCACGGCGGTCGGCGTCTCGGGCCTCAAGTTCCAGAATGTCATCCGTCCCGGCGATGAACCCCGGCTGGAACTCGTCCTGCGGCGGGACGGAAAGGGCGTCGAATTCGTTTTCAGCCTGGACGGGAAAATCAGCTCGCACGGTGTTTTCACACCGGGAAAACAGACGGCGGACAGGCCGGACGCGCCGGCATGAAGGTCGTTGCCGTCGTCCCGGTATTCAACCATGGCGCGACTGTGGGCGCTGTCGTCGACACGCTGCGCGGGCACGGTTTGCCGGTCGTCCTGGTCGACGACGGCAGCGACGCCGCCACGGCCCGGACGCTGGATGTGCTCGTGGCCGGCGCGGTGTCCGGGCCGCCGCTTGCGCTCCTGCGTCATCCGGAAAACCGTGGCAAGGGCGAGGCGGTGATGGCGGGGTTCCGTCATGCGCATGAGATGGATGCCAGCCATGCCTTGCAGGTGGATGCCGACGGCCAGCACGATCTCGCCGCCGTGCCGGACTTTCTGCGCGCCGCGACGCAAAACCCCGCCGCCGTCATCGCCGGTTGTCCGCGCTACGATGCCAGCGTTCCCCGTGGGCGGAAATACGCGCGCTACCTCACGCACGTCTGGGTGTGGATCAACACCCTGTCGATGCGCATCGTCGATTCGATGTGCGGCTTCCGTCTCTATCCGCTCGCGCCGACGCTGGCTCTCCTGCCCGCGCTCTCCCATGCGCAGCGCATGGATTTCGACACGGAAATCCTGGTGAGGCTGGACTGGGACGGCGTGCCGATCGTCAATCTGCCGGTTGCGGTGCGCTATCCGCCGGACGGGATATCGCATTTCCGGCTCTGGCGCGACAACCTGCGCATCTGCGCGATGCATGCCCGGCTTTTTTTCGGCATGCTCCGGCGTCTGCCGCGGTTGCTTTTCCGTCATTTCCAGGCGGCGCGCTGACATGCATTGGGCGCGGATCGGCGAGGTCGGCTTTCTGGGCGGCATGCGTTTTCTGCACTGGGTCTACCGGCACGGCGGCATGGGGCCGTTCCGCGTCGTGCTGGCTCTGATCATGCCGTGGTTTTTCCTGCGCAACGGCGTGGCGCGCCGCGCTTCCCGCGAATACCTTGCCCGCCTGCATGAGACGAGCGGCGGCGCGACCCCGCCGCCAAGCGGGTGGAACGTGTTTCGTCACTTCATGAGCTTTGGCGAAAACACGCTCGAAAATCTCGTCGCGGCGGACATGCGGGAAGATGTCCGGGCGCCGTTCAGCGCCGAGGGGCAGGCGTCCGTGTACCGCCATGTCGACGCGGGGCGCGGCGTGCTCATCATGACCGCGCATTTGGGGAGTCTCATGTTCCTGCGCCGGTTCTGGCGTGCCCACCGCGCCCATGTCCGGCTCACCCTCCTCGCGCATACCCGTCATGCCGGGCGCTTCAACCAGTTCGTGCGCCTGCTGAATCCGACAATGGACATTGATGTGATCCAGGTCGATGGCGTCGATGTCGGCACGGCCATGCTCTTGTCGGCGCGCATCGCGGCGGGCGGCATCGTGGTCATTGCCGGGGATCGCATCCCGGCGACGCCGGGCGCGCCGGGCAAGACCACGCTCGCGGCGTCCTTTCTCGGCAAGGCGGCGCATTTTCCGGTCGGGCCGTATATTCTCGCCGCCGCGCTGGCTTGTCCCGTGTTCGTGGTGTTCGGCGTCCGTGGCAGCCAGGGGCTTGCCGTCACCGTGCGGCAACTCGCGGAACGCATCGTCCTGCCACGGCGCGGGCGCGAGGCGGCCATTCGCCCGTATCTCGAAACCTATGTCACCATGTTGGTCGGGGCATGCGCGGAATACCCCCTGCAATGGTTCAATTTTTACCCGTTCTGGCAAACTGCTGCCGGATATCCGGAGCTCGCGCGCGATGAGAAACCGACCAAGCCGCTGGCGTGAAAGCGTGGAATTGCGGATTCCGTTTCATGATCTCGATCCGCTGGAGATATGCTGGCACGGGCATTACGTGCGTTATTTCGAGATTGCCCGCGCGGCGCTCCTGCGCACGTTCGATTACGATTACCCGGATATGCGGGCATCCGGTCATGCCTGGCCGGTGATCGAACTCTACATCCGCTATGCGCGCCCGCTGCGCTACCACCAGCGCATCAGGGTGGAGGCTTCCCTCGTGGAATGGGAAAACCGGCTCAGGATCAACTACACGATCCACGACGCCGAAAGCGGCCAGCGGCTCACGCGCGGTTACACCATACAGGTGGCGGTCGACATGCGCACGCAGGAGATGTGCCTGCTCAGTCCTCCCGTCCTCGCCGAAAAACTGGGGCTGAAATGAAAGCGTCGTTGCCGAAAGCCATGTTCGCCGCTGCGGCGCTTTGTCTTGCCTTGCCGTTGCACGCCGCCGATCTGCTCGCGGAGGTTCGCGCCCGCCTCGCATCGACGCCGGTGACGCAGGGGGAGTTCCAGCAGACCCGCCATCTCGCGCGCATCGGCAAGCCGCTCGTCTCGAACGGGCGATTCCTGCTCGTCCGCGATCTCGGCGTGATCTGGGAGAACGTTGCGCCCATCGCGCAGACGATGCGCCTGACGAAAAACGAGATTCTGCAAACGGACGGGGCGGGTACCTCCGTGCGGCTTTCCGCCGACAGGGAGCCAGTGGTCGGCGTCATCAGCGGCATCCTGCTCGGGGTGCTCGCGGGCGAATTCGAGGCGCTCGCGCAGGGGTTCGACCACGACGGCAAGGTGGAAGGCGACAAGTGGCGGCTCGATTTCAGGCCCAGGGACGCCAAGCTCGGCCGCCTGATCGAAGCGATCTCGCTTCGCGGCGCGCGCGACATCGAGCAGGTCGAAATCAGGAGCGCCGCGGGCGACGTGACCCGCATCGCATTCAGGGCGCAGACGCACGCCGGGGAAGTCTCCGCCGAGACAAGGAAACGTTTTGAGTAACCCGGGTCCGTCATCGGGCCTTGCGCGCGCGCATCGACTGCTTGCCTGGTTCTGGCTTGCCTTTTTGCTGGGCGCGGCCTGTTTTCTGCTTGCCGGCTGGCAGGAACGGCTCGGGCGCATTGATACCGATCTGCTGGCCCTGCTGCCGCGCGACGAACGGCGTCCGGCGCTCGAAGTCGCCCTGAAGGCGCTCGCCGAACGGGGCGAAAGGCAGTTGGCCCTGTTGGTTTCCGCCCGCGATGAGGCTGCGACGCACAAGGCCGCCGCCGAAGTGCGCGCGGCGCTGGACGGACTCGGCTTGACGGAGCAGGGCGTTGGCGCGGATTTTTCCGGCGATTTTTATTTTCCGTACCGGCAGGGTCTGCTGACCGCCGCCGACCGGGAATGGCTCGCCACGGTGACGCTGGATGCCGCCACGACGCGCGCCCTGAATCGTGCGCATGCGCTTTTTACGCCGGGCAATGTGCCGTGGCGCAGCGACCCTTACGGGTTTTTCGGCGACTGGCTCGCGGCGCTGGGCGAAGCCACGCCCCTGCGTCCGATCGACGGCGATTTGATGGTCGAGCATGATGGATGGCACTATGCCGCGCTGATCTACGGATTGCCGCAAAGCGCCTTTGCCGCCGATTTCCAGCAAAAACTGCTTGCCCGCCTCGATACGGCGCGGGATCGCCTCCACGCCGTCGAGCCGCGGGCGCGTTTCCTGCGCGCCGGCGCGGTGCTGCATGCGGCGGCGGCGGCGCGGCAGGCGGAAAATGAAATGCGCCTCATCGGCCTGGGATCGCTGATCGGGACGTTTTTTCTGATTGGTTTCGTCTTCCAGAGCGCGCGCGCCCTGACGCTCATTGCGGTTTCGCTTGTCTCCGGCGCGGTCGTCGCGCTGCTTGCCGGTTTCCTGCTTTTCGAGCGCGTGCATGCCGTTACCCTCATTTTCGGCGCCAGCCTGATTGGCGTCGCTGTCGACTACGCCATTCTCGTATTCGCGCAACATCTCGGTAGCCAGGAATCTGTGTGGGAGCGTTACCGTCGGCTGCTGCCGACGCTGGGGATGGTGCTGCTCACGCCCGCGCTTGCTTACCTGGCTCTGGCTTTGACGCCTTTCCCCGGTCTGAAACAAATGGCGGTTTTCGCCGTGTGCGGGATTTTCGGCGCCTGGGCGAGCGTGCTGTGTTTTTACCCCTACCTGCTGCCCGCGGTTCTGCCGCTGCCCGACAACGCTGGCTTGATGGCGCGCCTGCTCGCACGCTGGCCGCGCTGGCGCGACACCGGCAGGAACAGGTGGCTTGTCGTGTGCCTGTTTGCCGCCGTGGCGGGAGGGTGGACGCAGTTGCGGACGGACGATGACATTCGAGGTCTGTTCAGCGGCGACGCCGCGCTGATGGCCGAACACCGGCAGGTCTCCGAAATCCTGCGCCTGCCCAGCCCGGCGCAGATGTTTCTGCTCAACGCCGACACGCCAGAAACCTTGCTGCAAAACGAAGAAGCCCTGATCGAGCGCTTGCGCCCGTTTGTCGCGGCAAACCGGATCGGCGGCTATGAAGCCGTGAGCCGCTGGCTGCCTTCCGGAGAAAAGCAGCGGCGCGCGCGCGCCCTGCAAGCGCGCCTGCAAGCGAGCCGCGACCGGATTGGCGAGGAGCTGGAACTGCCCGCCGGCTGGGATGCGGCATCCTCGTCCGCTGAAATTCTTACCGTCGACGCCTGGCTTGCGTCGCCAGCCAGCGCGCCTTTCCGCGCCCTCTGGCTTGGCGCGCTCCCGAACGGCGACGGCGCGGCGCCACGGTATGCGAGCATGGTGCTGTTGCAGAACCTGGCTGACCGCGACAGCGCGGATGCGCTCGCCGGACTGGCTGAGACCACTGCCGGCGTGGAATGGATCGACCAGACCGGCGCAATCTCCGCCCTGATGGCGCGCTACCGGGAACGGCTGACGGCGGTACTGTCGCTTGCCTGCCTTCTCGTCCCTTTGTTGCTCTACCCTTTCTTCAAAGGGCGCGTCTGGCTCATCGTCGCGCCGGTTCTGGCTGCGGGCGCCGTCGCGCTCGCCATCATGGGCTATTTGGATATTCCCCTCCAGTTGCTGAGTATTCTCGCGCTCCTGCTTACCCTCGGCATGGGCGTCGATTACGCCATTTTCCTGCAAGCGCGCCAGACACACGCCCATACGCTGCTGGCGACCACGCTTGCCGCCTCGCTGACGCTTTTGTCTTTCGGCCTGCTGGCTTTTTCCGGCACGCCGGCGCTGCATGCGCTGGGCCTGACCGTCACGCTGGGCGTGGCGCTGTCGTGGCTGCTGACGCCGGTGTTCTTGCGGCACGAACGTGGCTGAAGGCATTGCCCCGGGAGGGAAGGCGGAAAATCGTCGCCGCTTCTTTTTTGTTTTGTTCCGAGGCAGAATCAACAGGTCCGATTCTTTTGAACTTAACTAGGGAGAATGACACCATGCGTCAAGAAAAAAGCGAAATCATCATCATCGGCGCCGGCCCATCGGGTGCGGTGGCGGCGGGTTTGCTGCGCCGTGCCGGACGTGCCGTCACCATTCTGGAAAAGGAAGATTTCCCACGTTTCGTCATCGGCGAGAGCCTGCTGCCACAAAGCATGGAATACATTGAAGCCGCTGGAATGTTGCAAGATGTCGTCGAAGCCGGTTTCCAGTTCAAGAATGGCGCCGCGTTCGCCTGTGATACAAAATACGCATATTTCGATTTCCGCCAGAAATTCACGCCTGGCTGGGGGACGACCTATCAGGTGCAGCGCGGGCCTTTCGACAAGGTCCTGGCTGACGCCGCCGCGCGCATGGGCGCCGACATCCGCTATCGCCACGCCGTGACCGCCGTCGATGTAGACGGCGACAGACCCGTCGTCACCGTGCGCCCGAACAGCGGCGAGGACTACCAGATCACCGGCGAATTCCTGCTCGATGCCAGCGGCTACGGGCGGGTGCTGCCCCGCTTGCTCGACCTGGACATTCCTTCCGGGCTGCCGGTGCGGCAGGCGATCTTTACCCATATCGAAGACCGCATCGCGCAAAATGCCGAAGCGGATTTCGACCGCGACAAGATCCTGATCTCGGTGCCGCCGGACGAAACCGATGTCTGGTTCTGGCTGATTCCCTTCTCCAACGGGCGTTCCTCGATCGGCGTCGTGGGGCGGCGCGAGCAGTTCGACGCCCGTGACGGCCGGGAGCAACTGCTCGACCGCGTGCGCCGGACGCCGAACCTGGCCAGATTGCTGAAAGAGGCGGTGTGGGACACGCCGGTACGGCAAATCGTCGGCTACTCCGCCAACGTCAAGGCCCTGTACGGACGCCATTTCGCGCTGCTGGGCAATACCACCGAGTTTCTCGATCCGGTGTTTTCCTCCGGCGTCACCATCGCGTTCAAATCGTCCGATCTGGCTGTCAAGGCGCTCCTGAAGCAGCTCGCGGGCGCGCCCGTCGACTGGGAACGCGAATACGCCGCCCCGCTCATGGTCGGCGTCGAAACGTTCCGCGCTTTCGTCACTGCCTGGTACGACCGGCGCTTGCAGGACATCATCTTCGCGCCCAACAAGGCGCCGGAAGTCGAACGCATGGTTTCCGCGGTGCTGGCTGGCTACGCCTGGGATGAGGAAAATCCGTTCGTCGCCAAACCGGAGCGTCGGCTGGCTTCGGTGCAGGCGGCATGCGCGCTCGCCTGATCGCCGGCTTTTTTCTCGTTTGCTGCGCTTTCGGCCTTGGCGCCTGCGCCTCGCGGTTTGCCGGGCAGGCGGCCGCGCCGCTCAGGATCCCCCCCGCCGCGCTGGGCGAGCGCACGGTGGAACAGCGGCTCGTCATGCGTTGGCCGGGCGGCGAACGCAGCGCGGAGGCGGTGCTGGAAATCGCCGATGGACGCCTGCGACTCGTCATGCTGGCTTTCGGCCTGCGTCTCCTCGGGCTGGAATACGATGGGGAAAAGCTCGTCGAGCAACGCTTCGCGCCGCATGCGCCGGAGGGGGTGCGCATCCTGAACGACCTGCTGCTGATCGCCGCGCCGCTGGAAGATCTGCGCCGCGCCCTGCCGCCGGGAGCGAGTGTGACGGAGAGGCGCGTAGACGGAAAGCTGCGCCGGGAAGTCGTCCTGGATGGCGCGGCGCAAGTCGTCGTCGACTACGAAACGGAATCGCCCTGGCTGGGCAGGGTCGCGTTCGCGCATCGCGCCATGGGGTACGAACTCATTCTGGAATCGCATGAAATCTGAACCTTCCCCGCCGATTCATTTGCACCCTCCCGCCATCCTGTGCGCGGCGGGGGATGATCCCGTCTCCGTGCGCGAGGCATTGTTCAGCGGCAACAGCCGGGGGATGCGGACGACCGACGCCTACAGCCCGGGCCGGCCGCTGCGGCTCGGCATCGTGGATGTGGCATTGCCGGATGTCGGCACCCTGCCGACGGCGCAGCGTTCACGTAACAACGCGCTGGCGCTGGCTGCGTTTTCCCGCATCGAGGCGAGGTACCGCAAACTTGCCGCCGGCCTGCCGGCCTCGCGGATCGCGGTGGTGATCGGCACCAGCACCTCCGGCATGTTCGAGGCGGAGAACGCGATGGGGCATTTCGTCGCGCAAGGAAGCTGGCCGCGAGGCTTCCATTTCCTGCAACAGGAACTGGGTTCCCCGGCGCTCATGCTCGCCGGGCAACTGGGCGCGGCGGGGCCGGCTTACGCGGTGTCGACGGCCTGCACTTCCAGCGCCAAGGCATTGATCGCCGCCGCCCGCCTCATCGACGCCGGGATGGCCGACCTGGCTCTGGCGGGCGGGGTGGATACCCTGACGCGCTTTACCGTCGCGGGATTTTCGGCGCTGGAAGCCGTCTCGCCCGAGCCTTGCCTGCCGTTCTCGAAAAATCGCAAGGGCATCAACATCGGCGAGGGCGCGGCGCTTTTCCTGCTGAGCCGCGAGCGCCCGGGCGATGCGCCCCCCATCAGGATCGCCGGCTGGGGGGAAAGCTCCGACGGACACCACATTTCCGCCCCGGAGCCCACGGGAGCGGGCGCGAAACTGGCGATCGAAGCGGCGCTTGCCCGCGCCCGCATCGGCGCCGACGCCATCGGCTATGTCAATCTGCACGGCACCGCCACGCGCCAGAACGACGCCATGGAGAGCAGGGCGATGGCGGCCTGCTTTCCCGCCGCCGTGCCCATGAGCTCGACGAAACCGCTCACCGGACACACCTTAGGCGCGGCGGGCGCGCTGGAAGCCGCCATCTGCTGGTTGGCCCTGGCTGATGACGATCGTCGCCTGCCGCCGCAGATCTGGGACGGCGAGCCGGATCCGGACGATCCGCCCCTGCACCTGGCTGCGCCGGGCGAACGCGCCGCCGTGCCGTTAAAATACGCCCTTTCGACATCTTTCGCCTTTGGCGGCAGCAATACGGCACTGATTCTGGAGAGGATGGCATCGGCATGAAACGGCGAGAGCAGGATACGCGGGATTATTTGCCCATCATTGATTACCTGCCCCATCGCGGGCAAATGGTGTTGCTCGACCGCGTACTCGAAGCGAGCGGGGAACGCATTCTTTGCGCCCTCGACCTGCGGGAAGACAGTCCGTTCTGCCGGGGCGGGAGGGTGCCCGCCTATGTCGGCATCGAATACATGGCGCAGGCCGCGGGGGCGCTGATGGGCTGGCATGCCCGCAACCAGGGCGGGTTGCCGAAAATCGGTTTTCTCACTTCCGTGCGCAAGTTCGTGTTTACAGGCGGCGCGGAAGGATTCGCCGCCGGCGTGACGTTTACCGTCGAAGCGCGGGAACTCCTGCGCGACGACGACAATGGCCTGGGCGTCATGGCCTGCGCGATATACCATCCGGACGGCGTCCCGGTGGCAAAAGCCCAGTTATCCGCCTATGTGCCCAAAGATCTGGGCGTTTTTTCGACGACGACATGAATACGGATTCCCCCTTGCCAGGAAGCGTCCTGGTGACCGGCGCCTCGCAGGGCATCGGTGAAGCCATCGCACGGCGCGTGGCGGCGGACGGCTTTTTGCCGGTGCTGCATTGCCGCAGCCGGCGCGAACGCGCGGAGCGCCTGGCGGACGAGCTTGCCAGCCAGACGGCGGGCGGCGTTCGTCCGCGCGTGCTGCAATTCGACATTGCCGACCGCGCCGCCGCGAGCGCGGGCCTGCTCGCCGACATCGAGGCGCACGGCGTCTATTACGGCGTCGTATGCAACGCCGGGATCGCCGCCGACAACGCTTTTCCCGCCATGACCGACGAAGAATGGGACAGCGTTCTCGCCGTGAATCTGGACGGCTTCTACAACGTACTGCGCCCGCTCGTCCTGCCCATGGTGCAGGCGCGCCGGCCGGGGCGCATCATCACGCTGTCGTCGCTCTCCGGGCAGATGGGCAACCGCGGCCAGGTCAACTACAGCGCCGCCAAGGCGGGCATCATCGGCGCGACCAAGGCACTGGCGCTGGAACTCGCCAAGCGCCGCATCACGGTCAATTGTGTCGCGCCCGGGCTGATCGACACCGGGATGGCCGAACCCGAGCTCACGGCGCGCATCCTGCCCCTGATCCCCGCCCAGCGCGTGGGCAGGCCGGAAGAAGTCGCCGCCGCGGTAAGCTTCCTGCTTTCCGATGGCGCGGCGTACATCACGCGGCAAGTGATCGCCGTCAATGGAGGCATGCTGTGAGCAGGGAAAGCGCGGGGAAGAGGCGGGTCGTCGTGACCGGCATGGGCGGCATCAGTCCTCTGGGCTGCCGATGGGACGAGATCGAAGCTCGTTTGCGGGCGCGGGAAAACGCGGTACGCGTCATCGGAGAATGGAAGGACATCGAAAAGATGAACACCCATCTGGCTGCGCCGGCGGCGGATTTCACCCTGCCGGCGGCGCGCTACAACCGCAAGACGATGCGCAGCATGGGGCGGGTCGCGGTGCTGGCTTGCCGCGCCACGGAATTCGCGCTTGCCGATGCCGGACTCCTGGAGGATCGGGCCTTCCTCGGCGCCGGCCGGATGGGCGTCTCCTACGGCTCCTCGTGCGGGGCCATGGACGCCACCGCCGATTTCGCCCGCCTGCTCGACACCCGCGTGGTCGATGGCCTGAACGCCAGCAGCTACATCCGCATGATGCCGCATACGACCGCCGCCAACATCGCCATCTTTTACGGCCTCACCGGCAGGATCTACACCACTTCCAGCGCGTGCACCTCGGGAAGCCAGGGAATCGGCTACGCCTGCGAGGCCATTCTCCACGGCCATGCCGATGCGATGGTCGCGGGCGGCGCCGACGAACTGTCGGTGGCCCAGGTGGCGGTGTTCGACACCCTCTACGCAGCCAGCGCGAAAGACGACACGCCGCGGCTCACCCCGCGCCCCTACGACCGCGACCGCGACGGTCTGGTGATCGGCGAGGGCGGCTGCACCCTGATCCTGGAAGA
>JAIRNL010000242.1 GCA_031258035.1 Azoarcus sp.
GCCACTCTGGCTGGCCTCGACGGCGGGCCGGTGAGGCTTGCCGAGTTCCGGGGCAAACCGCTCGTGGTGAATTTCTGGGCGCGCTGGTGCGTGCCGTGCCGCGCCGAATTGCCCGAACTCACTACCCTGCAAGAAGAATTCGCGGGTCGGGGGCTGGTCGTCCTCGGTATCGCGCTCGAAGAGGATGCGGAGAAGGCGCGCGATTTCCTCGCCGCCCACGGCGCGAGACACCACGCCGCGCTCGCCGGCAACCAGGGCATCGCGCTCATGCGCTCGTTGGGCAATAAAAACGCGCTGTTGCCATTTACCGTGCTCGTCGACCGCGACGGCGGCATCGTGTTGCGCAGGCTCGGGATTTTCGGCAGGGAGGATTTCCAGGCCATCGCGGAAAAGATGTTGCCGTAGAGGTTCGCCCGTCCAGCCGGGGGCGGAAGTGCCGCTGGCCCGGTTCAGCCTTCCAGCCGCAGCCGCGCCGATTGCGCGTGCGCTTGCAGCCCTTCCCCGTCGGCGAGGATGGCTGCGGTGCGCGCGAGTTGCCGCGCGCCAGTCTCCGAGATGTGCACGATGCTGGTGCGTTTCTGGAAATCGTAGGTGCCCAGCGGTGACGAGAAGCGGGCGCTGCGCATGGTCGGCAACACGTGGTTGGGGCCGGCGCAGTAGTCGCCAAGGGCCTCGACCGCCCAGTGGCCGACGAAGATCGCGCCGGCATGGCGGATCTGGTCGATCCAGTCTTCGGCGCGTTCGAGCGAGAGTTCGAGGTGTTCGGGGGCGATGTGGTTGGCGAGCGCGCAGGCTTGTTCGAGGCTATCGACGCGGATCAGCGCGCCGCGTCCGGCAAGCGATCTGGCGATGGTGTCGCGGCGCGGCATCCCGGGCAGCAGGCGGTCAATGGCCGCATGCACGGCGTCGAGGAAGGCGGCGTCGGTACAGAGCAGGAGGGATTGAGCCAGTTCGTCGTGCTCGGCCTGCGCGAAGAGATCCATCGCCACCCAGTCGGCATGGCCGCTGCCGTCGGAGATCACGAGCACTTCGGAAGGGCCGGCCACCATGTCGATGCCTACCGTGCCGAACACCCGCCGCTTGGCTTCGGTAACGTAGGCGTTGCCGGGGCCGACGATTTTGTCGACCTGGGGGATGGTCTGGGTGCCGTAGGCGAGCGCCGCCACCGCTTGCGCGCCGCCGACGGTGAAGACGCGATCCACGCCGGTGATGGCCGCCGCAGCCAGGACGAGCGGATTTTTTTCGCCGCGCGGCGTCGGCACCGTCATGATGAGTTCGCCAACGCCCGCTGTCCTGGCTGGAATCGCGTTCATCAGCACCGAGCTGGGATAGGCCGCCCGCCCGCCCGGCACGTAGAGGCCGACGCGGTCGAGCGGGGTGATTTTCTGGCCGAGAACCGTGCCGCTGGCTTCGGTGTAGGACCACGATTCGCCGCGCTGGCGTTCGTGGTAGAGGCGCACCCGTTCGGCGGCGACTTGCAGCGCGACGCGCTGTTCGCTGGGCAGTGCGGCCAGCGCCGCCTGCAACGCGCTCCGGGGCAATTCCAGCGCGGCCACTGAGCTGGCTTCCAGCCCATCGAAACGGCGGGTGTATTCGAGTACGGCCTCGTCGCCCGTGGCGCGCACCGCGCGCAGGATTTCGGTGACGGCGGCGCCGATGCGCTCGTCGGCGGCGGCCTCGAAAGCCAGTAGTTCGTCGAGCGCGGCAGGGAAGTCGGGGGCGCGGGCGTCGAGGCGTCGGATGGGGGTTTGGCTCATGGGGGAACTCCGGTGGCAAAACGGAAGCGGTGTCAGGCGCGAACCGCGGCGGCGAAGGCGTCGAGCAGGGGCTGGAGCCGTTCGTGCCGGAGTTTGAGCGCGGCCTGGTTGACGATCAGCCTGGCGCTGATCGGCATGATTTCTTCGACTTCTTCGAGACCGTTGGCGCGCAGGGTGCCGCCCGAGGAGACGAGGTCGACGATGGCCTCGGCCAACCCCACGAGCGGGGCGAGTTCCATCGAGCCGTAGAGCTTGATGAGATCGACGTGCATCCCCTTGCCGGCAAAGTGCGCCTTGGCCGAGTCGATGTATTTGGTGGCCACGCGGATGCGCCCGCCGGGACGGGCCGCCGCCGCGTAGTCGAAGCCTTTTTTTACCGCCACGCACAGGCGGCAGCGCGCGATGCCGAGATCGAGCGGCTGGTACAGTCCCGCGCCGCCGTGTTCGAGCAGCACGTCCTTGCCGGCGATGCCGAGATCGGCGGCGCCGTGCTGGACGTAGGCGGGCGTGTCGGTGGCGCGCACGATGAGCAGCCGCACATCGGGCCGGTTGGTGGCGATGATGAGCTTGCGCGAACGCTCCGGATCGTCGGCGGGGGTGATGCCGGCGGCAGCGAGCAGCGGTAGGGTTTCTTCAAAAATGCGGCCCTTGGAAAGGGCAAGGGTGATGCCGGACACGGATCGAACCTCGAATCGGGGTGCGGTATTGTACCCACAAGCCGCCGCCGGGGCCGCGCCGCTTGCCCGGCGGCGCGCGGGCGCTTGTCCGTTTCGGCTTTTTCCCAGGGTAATCCGACGGCAGTTTTCCGGACATTTTCTCGTTGTCCGCCGCGAAATGCACTTGCTCCCTGCACTCCCCACAAACGCATCTCCGAACGATACGCATGTCACGACGATGCATGTATGATTTAATCTCGCTGCTTTATGGTGATTTTTTCATACGTGCGCATGCGCACCCACAGGAGAACGACAGCATGGCATTCGACGCCTTCCTCAAGATTAGTGGCATTCCAGGCGAGAGCACGGATTCCGAGCACAAGGACTGGATCGAAATCTCCAGCTTCAGCCACAAAATATGGCAGCCCGCCTCGGCGACCGCCTCATCTTCTGGCGGCGCGACTGCCGAGCGCGTCAATCATGACGCCTTCCGCGTCGTTCACCTACTTGACAAAGCTACCCCCAAACTCGCGGAAGCCTGCTGCACAGGCAAACATATCAAGGAGGTCGTCATCGAACTTTGGCGCGCAGGCGGCGACAAGGTAAAGTACGCCGAAATCCGCCTGGAGCAAGCCATTATCGCAGGCGTTGAATACAGCGGCGGCGGTGATTTTCCGGCCGAAATCGTCTCGTTCAGTTACGGGAAAATTCATTGGGATTACATCCAGCAGGGGCGCGAGCGCGGCGCGGGCATGGGGCATGTCATGGCTGGTTGGGACTTAACCCGCAACGCGGTTATCTGACAGGGAGAACGGACATGCCTTTCATCGTCGATCTGAAAAAATGCGAAGAACTGGCCGCAAAAAACGATTGGGTCAGCAGCGGACCGGATGCGGGTTCCAGGGAGTGCGTCGCTGCCGTCAAGGCGCTGGCCTTCGGTGGCAAAGCGGTGCCGACTTCACTATGGCGTCGTGGTAAAAAGGTCTTTGGCAATGACATACTGCCGGGCACGGCCATTGCCACGTTTCCGGTGATGCTGGGAAAAGACGAGAGATTCCGCTTCAAGGGGCATTCGGCGATTTTTTTGGGGTATCTCGGAGAGATCGGCATAGAGGTTTACGACCAGTACCCAGATCCGCCAAAGCCTTTCGGCAAAAGACTTATCAAAAACGATTGCAGCCGCAGCACTTCAAATAATGCGGATAGTTTCTATGTGATCGAACTGCACGAAGATCCGCCGGGCAAACCCGCGCTGTGCAGTGCAGCGCATTGATCCATCGGGGGGGCCAATGCTTTACAGACTGCTCCTTGCTCTGCCGTGGTGTCTGGCGGCGCAAGCCTTTGCACAGCAGACCAGGCCGTCGGTGCCATACGACGGCTCGAAGTATGACGGTTATCAGCCGATTGTCGAAGACCCTGAGCCAAACTGGGATACGGCGGTCTACGCATGTCCGCTGTCCATCAAGACATCGAAAGGCGAGTTCAGATTCAGTGAATACAGACTGTCTGATGCAGGAATGCCCCAAGCCGAACTCAGGGCAGAGCCAATGAAATATATCCAGTATCACTTTAATGGGAAAGATGATTTTGATTTGACTTGTGAGTACGAAGGATTCAATACGCACCTTGTCATGCCGCGTCTCAAAGGCTTGACCGCCTGCGGTAGAAACGACAAGCCATCCCCATACATGGCCTGCTGGACGACCGACCCCCATGCAGGCAAGAAATAAACCTGCTGTCTGTTGCGCGCCGCAGGCAGGTACCCGGGCAATGATGTCGTAGGCCGGGCCAAGGACGGCGACTGCGATCCACAGCATCAGAATCCCCATTGCCACGGTAAGCGCGGGTTCGGCGCTTGCCTGCAAGCATCCGATAGTTTCGCTGGCATTGCGCTCGAAACAAATCTGGATTTTGAAGGTAGCTGTGCTCACCCAAGCAAGCGCCGGACAGCCCCCGTCCGTTCGGGCTGGACAGATTGAAAGCTTGCGCCCCCCCGGAATCCATTCGATTGACAGGCTCGATGGCGCTCGCTATTCTCATATGAGAATGATTCTATATTACATGTCACCATGGATCGTGGGGAATCGCTCCCCGTATCCGGGCCGGTGAGGCGGTCAGCCAGCGGGCGGGCATGAGGCGACAGACCACGCGATGACGAGGAGAACCGTATGGGACAGCATTGGGACGACTACCTGAGGCTGAAAGCCGAGGATCCGCATCTTTTCATGCGCGACGCGGCGAACGCCCTGGGCGTGTCAGAAGGCGCACTGTTGCTGGATGCGCCGGAGTCTGTTTATCTGGGCCGGGATTTTGCCGCCATCCTGGAGCGCCTGCGCGGCGTCGGGCCGGTGCTCTGCCTGGTGCGCAACGATCACGCGGTATTTGAAAAGATAGCGACGGTGGAAAAAATCACGCTGATGGGCCGCTTCGGGTTGTCGGTCAATGTCGGCGGCTTCGATGTGCGCATGTTCACCGATCGCTGGAAGCACGCGCTTGCTTTCACGAGCCGGACGCATGGCAGGCTCTCGCGCTCGATCCAGTTCTTCGATGCCTACGGCCTGGCTCTGCAAAAAATCTTTCTCCGGGACGAAGGCCGCCTCGCGCTCTGGGAAGACATTCTGCGCGATTTCGGTCACGAGAAGAATTTCGCCTTCAGGACGGGGTTTGTCCGCGCCTATCCGAAAGACGAGGATTTCAGCGCCGCCCAAAAGGCGGAATTCCAGCAGGACTGGCTGGATCTCCAGGATATTCATCATTTCAACGGCATTCTTGAGACTTATGGCATCTCCCGGCGCAAGGCGTTTTCGCTCGCCCCGGCGGGGTATGCCTTCAGGCTGCCGCCGGAAGTCGTCGAAAAAACTTATCTGCTCGCAAGCGGGGACGACACGCCGATCATGAGCTTTGTCGGCAATCGCGGCATCGTGCAGATTCAGACCGGGAAAATCCACCATCCGCAACGCGCGCAAGGGTGGTTCAACATTTTCGACAGGGAGGAGACCGGCTTCACCCTGCATCTCGATGATCGGGCGATACACGAGGTCTGGATGGCCTGCCGCCCGACGAAGGATTCCATCGTCACTTGCCTGGAGGCGCTGGATGAGGAGGGCGACATCATCCTCACCCTGTTCGGCCAGCGTCAGGAGGGAGAGAGGGAGCGCGCCGGCTGGCGGCGGATCGTGGCATCGGCCACCGGGAAAACGGTGCCCGATGACGCGGAGAATGCGGGCGGGAGCGCGGCATGAAAGAGGGAGGGTGCGCGCGGCTGTTTCTTTTTTTCGCGCTTTGGGCCGCGCCGTTCTGGAGCGCGCCGCTTCGGGCCGAAAATCCGCCGCGCGTGGTTCTCCTCACGCCCGATGTCGCGGAGATCGTGGTGGCGCTGGGCGCGGAAGAAACGGTGATCGGCAAGGAGAGTTTCACCAGGGCGCCGACGCTTGCCCAAGCCAGGAACATCGGCCTTTTCCGCAACCTCGCCGCCGAGCCCATCGTCGATCTGAAGCCGGATCTGGTGCTCGGTTCCTGCATGGCGCAACCGGCTTCGATTTACGCGCAACTTGAGAAATCCGGTCTCAGGGTCGTCAACGTGGCGCCGGAAGAGACGCCGGAAGATTTTTTCCGCGCGATTTCCGAGACCGGGCGGCTTCTGGGGAAAGCGGAAGCCGGCAAGGCGCTCGCCCGGCAATGGCGGGAGGGCATGTTGCCCCGGCGGAAAACCGGCAGGCGTTATCTCCTGAGCTATGACGGGCGTTATGTCGCCGGGCGGAACACTGTGGGCGACGTTCTCATCCGGCTGGCTGGCGGCGTCAACGCCGCTGCCGATATCGAGGGGCTGAAGCCGCTCTCCCGCGAGGGGTGGCTGGTAGCCAGGCCGGATGTGGTGGTGATCGCCGAACACAATCTTGGCGTCGTGGGCGGCAGCCTCGCGCATTTCGCGGCGCAGCCGGAGCTGAAAAACAGCCGGGCCGCCCAAAACGGCAGGATCGTGACCATGAGCGCCACCAAATTCCTCACCCTGGGCCTGGAGACGCCGCGCGTCATCGACACCCTGCGCGAGCTGGGCGCGGATTGACGTTTCCACGACATGAAGCGATTCGACCTCTGGCTTTATGTCGTCCTGCTCGCGGCGGGCGCGGTCGCCGTCTGGTTTTGCCTGGGCGTGGGTCTGGGCGGCTGGCAGCGGCTCGACCGGATCGCGCCGGAAATCTGGGATTTGCGCTGGCCGCGCATCGCCGCCGCGCTCATGGTGGGCGGCGCGCTCACTTGCGCCGGCGCGGCCTTGCAGGCGCTCTTCGTCAACCCGCTCGCCGACCCCAGCCTGATCGGCACTTCCAGCGGCGCGGCGCTGGGCGTCGTCATCGCCCTGGCTTTCGGCGGCGGCGCGCTGGGCATTCCGCTCTCCGCTTTCCTGGGGGCGCTCGCCGTGTGCGTGCTGGTGCTCGCGCTCTACCGGCTCTTCGGTGGCGGACGGCTGGGACTTTTGCT
This sequence comes from Azoarcus sp., assembly GCA_031258035.1. Taxonomy (GTDB): domain Bacteria; phylum Pseudomonadota; class Gammaproteobacteria; order Burkholderiales; family Rhodocyclaceae; genus WRNU01. The sequence goes on from JAIRNL010000242.1 coordinate 6,893, forward strand.
GATCGGTTTTGTCATCAGCGCCTTTTGCGGCGCCGTGGTGAGCCTCATCCTGTTCATGTCCAATGACATGGTGCTCAGAAGCGCGACCACCTGGCTCATGGGCAGCTTTTCCAGCGCCGGTTGGGTGCCGCTGCACTATGCTCTCGCGGCGATGGCCGTCGGCGCGCTGGCGCTGCTGGCCAGGGGACGGGAACTCGATTGCCTCCTGCTGGGCGAGGAAACCGCCCGCTCCCTGGGGGTCGACGTGCGCCGGACGCAGATGTTCACCATCGCGGGCGCGGCGCTCCTGACTGGCTCGGCGGTGTCGCTTTCCGGCGTCATCGGCTTCATCGGCATGATCATTCCCAACATTCTGACCGCCGTCTGGGGAGGCAGCCGGACGGCGATCATGTTTCGCTCCATGCTCATGGGGTCGGTGTTCCTGCTCCTCGTCGACACGCTGGCTCGTCATCTCGCCTATCCGGTGGATTTGCCGGTCGGCGTCATCATCGCCCTGATCGGCGCGCCATTCTTCCTGTGGCTCTTCTTCCAGGGCGGGCGCGCCCAGGGAATGGGGAGCGGATGATGGAAGACGAAAAACCGCGCGCGGCGCGTCTTTTCGAGATCGAGTCGCTCAGGATCGCCCATGGCGAGAAAGTGGTCCTGGATATCGACCATCTGGAGATTCCCGCGCATTCCGCGATTGCCGTGATCGGCCCCAATGGCGCGGGCAAGAGCACTTTGTTGCGCTGCCTTCTCGAAGATGCGCGGCACGTCCGCTGCCACGACGAGCCGGTCGGGACGCGGGCAAGGCGCGGCGGCATCGCCTTCGTCGCCCAGCACGAAGCTTTTTCCACGCCGCTGACCGTGATGGAATACGTGCTTCTGGGCCGCTATCCGCATCTGGGTTGGTACACCCGTCCTTCGGCGCGGGATCGTGAAATGGCCCGGACGCTCCTGCGGCAATTCGATCTTGCGGAGCTGGCTCATCGCCGCATTGCCGTCCTCTCCGGCGGAGAGCGACAGCGCGCCGCCATCGTCCGCGCCTTGGTGCAGGAGACCCGCGTCATTCTGCTCGATGAGCCCAACAACCATCTGGATATCCGCCACCAGCACCTTTTCATGCGGGAACTGCGCGCCTTTCGGGAGACGCGGCAGATCAACTGCCTGATGGTGCTGCACGACCTCGCCCTGGCAGCCAGCTATTGCGACTACGCGCTTTTGATGTCCCGTGGCCGCATCGAGGCCGTCGGAACGCCGCGGGAAGTCATGACCGAAGAGCTTCTCTCGCGCGTCTATGAGTGGCCGATCCGCCCCTGCCGGCTGGAAAGCGGGGGCTTCGCGTTCGACACTTTCGCCGCGCCAGGCCGATGACGCATCCGGCGACATGC
>JAIRNL010000243.1 GCA_031258035.1 Azoarcus sp.
GTCGTGTTCGAGGATGGCGTTGAGGCAGAGGATGTCGTCGATGGTCGTGAGCGAAAAACCGCACCGCGTTTCGTCCCGGGTGTCATGCAGCAGGTATTGCAGGTAAGCCTGGCACTCGCGGGAACCCCAAAGTTGCTGCAAGCGGCTCACGATATGCGGTATTTCCTCAAGCCCGCGCGTGGGGTCGCGGGAATCGTTGAAGTTGTCCCAATTGACGGCGCGCGCGTTGAAAGTCTTGTTCAGCTTCCGGGCAATCTTGTCGAATTCGGCGCGCTGGCCACTTTCACGATAGACCTCAAGCAATTTGAGCCATGGCGCGATGGCTTCTTTCGGGTTGTTTTCGATGAAGGCAGCCAAGGCTTCGGCGGCGCTATTGACCCGGCCGAAACTCAGCATGATTTCAGCCAGTTCGATGGTCGAATCGTGCGCCTGGACGTTTTCCTGTGGCGCGAAAATCTCGGCGGCCCGCAAATCGAGTGCGGGCGAAGCCGAATCCCAGTCGGGCAGGGCGGGCAGGATGGGATGAACCAGCGGCGGCAGCGAGGGCTCCGCGTCGGCGGCGGGCGTGGCGGTATGGTCGCCCTCGTCCGGAGGCAGCAACGCGCGTTCTGGTTCGGGAGGATGGCGCACCCGCAGCAGGAAAATGACGCACAGGGCACAGGCGAAAATGGCGAAGCCGCCAAGCATCCAGTCGAACCGGGGACTGTCCGGCGTCTCCGGCTGGCGATGCGGGGCGTCCGCCGGGGGGGCGGTGGGGAAGGTTTCGGGCGCGGTGGCGGGCCGCAAGGCAAACGAAACCTGCTTGAACTGCTCCAGCAGGCGGGCCTGTTCGTCCGCCTGCTGGAGCAGATGGGACTGTTGCTTCCTGAGTTCAAGAACCTGCGCCTGCAATGCCTGTTCCTGCGCCTGCAATGCCTGTACCTGGGCCTGCAATGCCTGCACTTCCGTCTTGTCGTCCGCGGGGGCGCGATGCGCGGCGGGAGAGGATGCGGCCGGTCTGGCAAAAAGACCGGACGGCAGACCGGCCATCAATGCGCCCGCGAGTAAAATGGCGACTCTGGTTTGTCTCGAATTCATGTGCGCTTGCCCGATACCCGGTAAATGGCGAAGGCTGAAATTATCGGTCGACTATCGTACCGCATTGCGATCGTATCGGGCATAGTGACGCCATGACAGCTTGTCACGGATTTCAGGCGCGGTTTCAAAATGCGCGAGGTTCTGGATATTTTGAATGGACGGATTAAAGGATACAGCCGTCGTGCCCGGTAATGCCGCGGTCTCCAATCCGCCGGTGCTCGAATGCGCCGCGCGCACGGATATTGGCCTGGTGCGGGAGCGCAACGAGGACGCGGTGTGGGTCGACCCCGGGCGGGGCTGGCTGCTGCTGGCTGACGGCATGGGCGGCTACCGCTCCGGCGATCTGGCTTCGGCGCTGGCTGTGAGCTACGCATTGAACCGCCTGCGCCGCGATGCGGAAAAAAGCGTGGACGGCAAAAACGGCGACCGCGCCGGATTGCTCGCCGCGAGCATCGCCGACGCCAACGCCGCCATCCGCAGCGCCGTGGCGCAATCCCTCGGCAACGACATGATGGGATCGACCTTCGTCGGCGCCCTGCTCCGCCCGGACGAAGTCGTGTACGCCCATGTCGGCGACTCGCGCCTCTACCTGCTGCGCGCCGGCGCGCTCACGCAGTTGTCGCGCGATCACACCATGGTGCAGGAATTCGTCGATGCCGGGCGGCTCTCGTCCAGCATGGCGCAAAACCACCCTTACCGTGGATTGCTGACGCGCGGACTCGGAATAGAAGACGATGTGGAACCCGACACGGGAACCCGCGCGCTGGAGGCGGAAGATCGTTTACTGCTATGCTCCGACGGATTGACGGACATGGTGGACGAAGCGGAAATCGCCGTGCTGCTCGGCGCGCGCGCCCCGGCGGCGGAAGTGGCCGCAAGCTTGGTCGACGCCGCGAGGGCCGGCGGCGGGCGCGACAATATTTCCGTCATCGTTGCATGGTTCGTTGCATAAGCTCATCATGGTAACGATAGGCACCAACGCCAAATGCGCGGCATGCGCGCACTGCAAGAGGGATGGATCACGTAATGCCGAAGTTGATTCTCAGCATGGACGGACTGGTGCTCAAGGAAATCGTGATCACCAGGGAGCGCACGTCAATCGGGCGCAAGCCGCTCAACGACATCCAGATCGACAATCTCTCCATCAGCGGCCAGCACGCCGTGATCACCCATATCCTGGGCGACACCTTTCTCGAAGACCTCAACAGCACCAACGGCACCTACGTAAACGGGCAGCCCGTCAAGAAACACGTGCTGCACAACAACGACGTGATCGAACTGGGCAAATACCGCATCAAATACCTGGTCGATACCTCCACGCCGGGAACCTCGGCGACCGAACTGATCGACACCGCGGCCCTGAAACCCTTTGACCTCGGAACGGTCGCCCCCGCCGAATCGACGCCGGTCGCCGGCGCATCGACGTTCCGGACGCCAGTATCGGCCCCGCCGGAACGCTCCGCGGCCACCTCGATCGGACACCTGATCGAACATCTCGGGGTCATCCAGGTGTTGAGCGGCGCCAATGTCGGACAAGAACTCGAATTGAGCAAATCCGTCACGACGCTCGGCAAGCCCGGGCATCAGGTGGCGGTCATCACGCGCCGCGAACAGGGCTATTTCATCACGCATGTCGAAGGCAAGACGCATCCCCTGGTCAATGGCGGGCAGATCGACGCCCAGGCCCACAAGCTCGATGACCACGACATCATCGAGATTGCCGGCGTCAAAATGGAATTTTTCCTGCGTTCCTGATCGGGAGCGCCTTCTGTGTTGTGATTTCTTTCATCGCGTGTCATTGCAGCGGCTGATAACTTTCGGGCCGATGGCAGGACGACGGCGGCCCGGAGTGGGCGGGAAGGTCCATGAAATTTACGGTGCTTGGCTGTAGCGGCGGAATTGGCGGAGAAGATTCGCGCACGTCCTCGTTTCTCGTCGACGACGACATCCTCGTCGATTGCGGAACCGGCGTGGGCGACCTGGCTTTCGATGCACTGCGCCGCGTCAGCCACGTCTTCGTCAGCCACTCCCACCTCGACCACATCACCGCCATTCCCCTGCTGGTCGATTCCATCGGCGAAGTCTGCCACCACACCATCACGGTTTACGCGATGCCGGAGACCCTGCACATCCTGCGGGCGCACGTGTTCAACTGGTTGGTGTGGCCGGATTTCACCGCCATCCCCGACCGGCATCATCCCTACCTGCGCCTGCAACCCGTCATGGTCGGCGAATCGGTGCATCTGGGCGACCGCGTGTTCACGGCGCTGCCGGTGCGCCATACCGTGCCCGCGGTGGCATGGTGCCTCGACAGCGGATCGGCGCAACTGATCTATTCGGGAGACACCACCTACTGCGCCGAACTGATCGCCGCCATCAATGCGCGCCCAAGCTTGCGCCACCTGATCGTGGAGACGGCGTTTCCCGAGGAGATGCGCGGGATGGCAATAGCCTCCCGCCATCTGTGCCCGGGCATGCTGGGAACCATGCTCGACGAACTGACGGTGACGCCCGAAGTCCATGTCAGCCACCTCAAGCCGGGCCTGGGCGCGCGCATCATGGCGCAAGTCGACGCCCTGGGTCACCGGCTGCGGCCGCAACGCCTTGCGCGCGGGCAAGTGATCGAGTTCTGAGCCGCCGCCGGCGCGGGTAGAATCCCGGCGTCCGCCTTTTTCCGGAACCGCGCCATGTACCGTCTCGCCCCCAGCCTGCTTTCCGCCGATTTCGCCCGCCTCGGCGAAGAAGTGGAAAACGTGATTGCCGCCGGCGCCGACTGGATTCATTTCGACGTGATGGACAACCATTATGTGCCCAACCTCACCATCGGCCCGCTGGTGTGCGAAGCGATCCGGCCCCTGACCCGGGCGCCGATCGACGTCCACCTGATGGTGGAACCCGTCGACAGGATCATCGGCGACTTCCTCGCGGCGGGCGCGGACATCATCACCTTCCACCCCGAAGCCTCCAGGCACATCGACCGCAGCCTCGCCCTGATCCGGGACGGCGGCGCGAAAGCCGGGCTGGTGTTCAACCCGGCCACCCCCCTGCACCATCTCGACCACGTCATGGACAGGCTGGACCTCATCCTGCTGATGAGCGTCAACCCCGGCTTTGGCGGGCAGGCGTTCATTGCCGGCACGCTCGGCAAACTCGCCGCCGCCCGCGCCCGGCTCGACGCTTACAAGCAAGAGAGCGGGCGCGACATCCTGCTCGAAGTCGATGGCGGCGTGAAAGTCGACAACATTGCCGCCATCGCCCGCGCCGGGGCCGACACCTTCGTCGCGGGATCGGCCATCTTCGGCGCGGGGCGCGACGGCGATCCGCACCGCTACGACACCATCGTCGCGCAACTGCATGCCGAACTGGCCGCGGCCGCCGCGTGAGCGCCGCGCGCTTCGCCCCGGAAGCGGTGCTCTTCGATCTCGACGGCACCCTGCTCGACACCATCGCCGACCTGGCTGACGCCGCCAACCTGATGTTGGCCGAACTGGGACGGCCCCCGCGCACGCAGGCGGAAATCCACGGTTTCGTCGGCAAGGGCATCGGCAACCTGGTGTCGCGCTGCCTGTCCGAAGGCGGCCCCCGCGCGCCGGAAAAAGAAAGCGCCGCCGCGCTCGACGTTTTCCGCCGTCACTACGCGCGCGTCAATGGCCGGCGCGCGCGCCCCTATCCCGGCGTCACCGAACTCCTCGACAAACTTGCCGCGCGCGGCCTGAAGATGGCGCTCATCACCAACAAGGCCACCGCCTTCACCCTGCCCCTGCTCGCGCAGTTCGGCATGGCGCGCCATTTCGGCGCGGTGGTGTGCGGCGACACCCTGCCGGTGAGGAAGCCCGACCCCGCCCCCATCGCGCGTGCCTGCGCCCTCCTTGACGTCGCGCCCGCCCAGGCGCTGATGGTGGGCGACTCCGCCAACGACGCCCTTGCCGCCCGCGCCGCCGGGATGCCGGTGTTGCTGGTGACTTACGGCTATAGCGAAGGGATGCCGGTGACAGACATCGAATGCGACGGGCTGTTGGGGGAAGTAGGCGAAGTGTTGGA
>JAIRNL010000041.1 GCA_031258035.1 Azoarcus sp.
ATTCGTGCGCCGAAACCGCCGTGCCGCGGTGTTCTTCGTATTTGTGCGGTGATCGGAATAGTCGATCCGGTGCCGGCTCGGAAAGCGGGCAGCCGGTATTTCAGGCGCGCGGGTGATGAGTCAGATGCAGCTGTTTGAGGCGTTCGCGGGCGACGTGGGTGTAGACCTGGGTGGTCGAGATGTCGGCGTGTCCCAGCAGCATTTGAACGACGCGCAGGTCGGCGCAGTGGTTGAGCAAATGGGTGGCGAAAGCGTGCCGCAGGGTATGGGGCGAAATCAGCCGCACCGCAATACCGGCGGTGACCGCATATTGCTTGACGATGGCCCAGAATCTTTGCCGGGTCATTGCCGCGCCCAGTCGGGAGACGAATAGCTCGTCGCAGCTTCGATTGCCCAGCAGCGCCGGACGCGCTTCGGCAAGGTAGCGTTTTACCCAGTCGGCGGCAATTTCGCCAAGCGGCACCAGGCGTTCCCTGTCGCCCTTGCCGAGGATGCGCACCGTGCCGTCGCGGGCATCGAGCGCGAAAACCTTGAGGCCGATCAGCTCCGATACCCGCAGTCCGCTCGCGTACATGACTTCGAGCATGCAGCGGTCGCGCAGCCCGAGCGCGCTGTCGGTGTCGGGCGCGGCAAGAAGCGCCTCCACCTGGGCTTCGCTGAGGGTGCGAGGGAACCTCCGCGATGGCAGCGGCGAATCCAGCTTCAGGGTAGGGTCTTCGCCGCCGTGTCCGTTGAGCCGCAGGTAGCGGTAATAGCGCCGCCATGCGGACAGCAGCCGGCGCTGGCTCGCCGGTTTGGCGCGCTGGCTGAATTCGGCGAGATAGGCGGCAAGGTCGTCGTTGCGGGCCGCGTCGAGGTTTTTGCCGTGCGCCGCGAGCCAGCGCCCGAAAATCATCAGGTCGCTGCGATAGCTCGCCAGGGTGTTGCGCGACAGGCCGTGTTCGAGCCACATCGCATCGGCGAAAGCGTCGAGCGCGTCGCGCAGGGCGGCGGGGGTCTCGGGGGGGGGAGAGGCGCGGCTCATCGTGCTTCGTGTGCGAGCAACCAGCGTTTGGCGGCGATCAGGTAACCGTCGCGGGCATGGGCGAAGCCGCCGATGCCGTTGGTTGCCACGACCCGGTGGCAGGGCACGACGAGCGGGAAGGGGTTGCAGGCGCAACCCTGTCCGATGGCGCGCGGCGAACTGCCGAGTTGGCGGGCGATTTCGCCATAGGTGCGCGTCTGGCCGGGCGCGATGGCGCGCAGGACGGCGCGCAGGCACTGCTGGAAGGCGCTGCCGTGCCCAAGCAGCGGCAGATCGAGTCCGGGGCGGGGATCGTCGAGCCATGCCGCGATACGCGCGCCCGCCAGCGCGGCCAGCGGGTGCGCGGGGGCGACGAGTGGGGTGTCGGGCGGCAGGAAAGCCAGCGCGGCGATGGCTTCGGCCTCGCGCGCGACGCGGATGCCGAAACGGCCGAACGGCAGTTCGAGCACGGCATCGAAAGGTGGCGGCATGGTTTCGCTCGGTGCGGTATTCAGCGTCGGATTTCGCCGTTGCCGAACACGATCCATTTCTGGCTCGTCAGCCCTTCGAGGCCGACTGGGCCGCGCGCATGGATTTTATCGGTGGAAATGCCGATTTCGGCGCCGAGGCCGTATTCAAAGCCGTCGGCGAAACGGGTCGAGGCGTTGACCATGACCGAGGAGGAATCCACTTCGCGCAGGAAGCGCATGGCGTGTGTGTGATTTTCGGTGACGATGGCTTCGGTGTGCCCGGAACTGTAAGTGTTGATGTGGGCGATGGCTTCGTCTAGCCCGGCGACGATCCTGACCGCGATGATCGGCGCCAGGTATTCCTCGCGCCAGTCTTCTTCGCGCGCGGCGACGAGTTTTGCGTCGGCGATGGCCGCTTTGCGCAGGATGGCCAGCGATTCCGCGCAACAGCGCATTTCCACGCCTTTGGCAGCCAGCATGGCGGCGATCGCCGGCAGCGCCGAATCGGTCGCCCCGCGCGCCACCAGCAGCGATTCGGCGGTGTTGCAGGTGCCGTAACGTTGTGTCTTGGCGTTTTCGACGATGGGCACGATTTTGCTTGGGTCGGCCTCGTCGTCAATATAGATGTGGCAATTGCCGTCGAGATGTTTGATGACAGGCACCCGCGCTTCGCCGGAGATGCGCGAGATCAGCCCCTTGCCGCCTCTCGGCACGATCACGTCGACGTATTCCGGCATGGCGATGAGCGCGCCGACGGCGGCGCGGTCGGTGGTATCGACCACCTGGATCGCCAGCTCGGGCAGTTTTGCCGCCCTGAGGCCGGCATGGACGCAGGCGGCGATTTCGCGGTTGGACTCGATCGCCTCGCTGCCGCCGCGCAGGATCGCCGCATTGCCCGCTTTCAGGCACAGCGCGGCGGCATCGGCGGTCACATTGGGGCGGGCTTCGTAGATGATGCCGATTACGCCCAGCGGCACGCGCATTTTGCCGACCCGGATGCCTGAGGGCTGTTGGCTTATGTCGGTCATTTCGCCCACCGGATCGGGCAGCGAGGCGACCTGTTCGAGTCCGGCGGCCATTGCTTCGACGCCTTTTTCGGTCAGGGTCAGGCGATCGAGCATGGCCGGTTCCAGCCCCGCCGCGCGCGCCGCGGCGATGTCCTGGCCATTGGCGGCGATGAGCGCATCGCGCCGGGCGCGGATTTCAGCCGCCATCGCGGCGAGCGCCGCGTTTTTCGCGCCGGTCGAGGCCGCCGCGAGCAGGCGCGAAGCCTCGCGCGCCTGGCGGCCGAGGGTGTGCATGTAGTGCTGGATGTCCATGTGGGGGATCGCGGGCAAAGACGGAATTAAAGCACCGAATGCGGTGGCCGTGTCCGGATGCGCGGGGCGGAAGCCGATGTGGATCGGGGCGGCGGATTTTTATACATCCGGCTTGTCGCGCAGGAGTTTGTCGATTTGCCCGGTGACGTGTTCCGAAATCCGCGGCAGCAAGGTCTTGCGCAAATGCACGATGGCTTCGGTGCGCAGGCGCTCGTTGAGCTTGGTGATTTCGCGCGTGACCAGGGCGGGCAATTCCTCGCGCATCCAGGTTTCGACTTCGTTGACGATGAAGGCATCGAGCAGCCTCAACTCGTCGGCAATGCCCTGCATCCGCGTATCCGTGTCGGCCTGTGGCGACATGGAAGCCTGCGGTTTCGGCGCGGGCGCGGGCGCGGGTGCAGGCGCAGGCGGGGGTGCAGGCGCAGGCGGGGGCGGGGGCGCGACGGTGAAAGTGGCCCGGATTTGTGGCGTGCGCGATGTCAGTCCAGCTTGCGGCGCGGGCGTGTGCGCAGCCAGTCCGACTTGCGGCGGCGTGACCTGGCGCGGGGGCGGGACGGCAGCGGGCGGAATTCGTTGCGCGGGCGGGCGCGATGTCAGCCCGGCCAGTGGCGGCGCGGCTGGCGGTTTTGGCGGGGGCGGCGGCGCGACCGGGCGCGTCAGCGTGGCGGTGGGCGAGGTGCGTGGCGGGGGTGGGGGCGGTT
>JAIRNL010000045.1 GCA_031258035.1 Azoarcus sp.
GGGCTGGGTTCGCCCGCCGCCCTGTACCTGGCTGGCGCCGGCGTCGGCCAGTTGACGCTGGCTGACGGCGACACGGTGGAAGTCAGCAATCTGCAACGCCAGATCCTGCACACGACAGCAAGAATCGGCCAGGGAAAAGCCGTCTCCGGCGCGGCCGCGCTCACCGCGCTCGATCCCGGCGTGCGCGTGAGGCCGCTGCATGAGCGCCTGGAGGGCGAGGCGCTGGAGAACCGGGTGGGCGAAGCCGATGTCGTGCTCGACTGTTCCGACAATTTCGCCACCCGTTATGCGATCAATCGCGCCTGCGTGCGCCACGGCAAGCCGCTCGTCTCCGGCGCGGCGGTGCGGTTCGGCGGACAGGTGAGCGTTTTCGATCTTTCCCGCCCCCGGTCGCCGTGCTACCACTGCTTGTTCCCGGATGGCCCGTCCCTGGTTGAAGAACGTTGCGCCGTGACCGGCGTGTTCGCGCCGCTCACCGGCGTCGTCGGCAGCCTCCAGGCGGCGGAAGCCCTGAAACTCCTCGCCGGCGTCGGCGCGCCGCTCACGGGGCGACTCCTGCTGATCGACGTGTTGTCACAAACTTTCCGCACCATCGCATTCAGCCAGGACGCCGCCTGTCCGGTATGCGGCGGGGAGAAAATTTCCCGGCCATCGCCCGGCAGGTAATCCTTCACATCCGGACAGGAATGTTCCGCGCCGTCAAGATGATTTACATTTTATCGGTGTTTCTACTACCATTTCCGGCAACCGGCACGGCTATCGGCACTTCCGCTTCCCGGAGAAGGGAAACCGGCGGCAGGGAAACCTGCCTTTATGTCATGACTTCACGGACTTTCCGCATTACTTGGTGATTTTTTTCCGTCAACAAGCTTTACAGTAAAAATAGGATAACGTTGCAGCGCATACGGGGTGATCCCCACTCCATGCAAAGAGTTCCCTATGGACACAACAAGCAAACAAAGCGTTTTTTCCAGGTATCGCAAAATCATATTCGCGGTGATTTTGTTCATGGTTGCCGATTCGGTAGTGATCGGTATCAATTTCTACAACACTTACAAGGCTGACGAATCCGCCGTTTCAATCAACCTCTCTGGGCGACAACGGATGTTGTCGCAGCGCATGACAAAGGTGCTGCTGCTGACGCAGCGCAGCCTGGAAGCGAACGACGAAGCCGGCGTCGTGAGAAACCTCGAAGAGCTGGATCTGACCGTCAGGCTTTTCGATACCACCCTCAAGGGGTTCCGCGAGGGCGACACGGTGACTGGCGGCGACGGCAACCCGACTTTCCTGGTCCAGGTCGACACGGACGAATCCCGGCAGATCGTGAAGGACGCCTATGCGATCTGGACGCCCTACCTGGAGCTGCTGCGCCCCTTGCTGGGAAACAACAGGAATTTCAGCCCGCACGCCCTCGAAGCGGCTGTCGGCTATGCCCAGGCCAACAACCTGAAAGTCCTCAAACTCATGAACGACCTGACCACCGACCTGGAGGTCGTTGCCAACCGGCGGGCAAGCACCCTCCGGATCGTGCTGGTCATTGGCATTGTCGTGGCGTTCGTCAATTTCAGTTATACCGTCGTTATTTCCATCCGGGACTTGATGGCGGGCGACAGAAAGCTCTCCGAGGCGCGCCAGGAAACCCGCGAAATTCTTTCGACCGTGCATGAGGGACTTTTCCTGCTGAACAAGAGTAAAAAGCTGGGGACGCAGTTCTCGGAGTCCCTGCCCATCCTGCTGCTCAGGGATATCGAACCCGGCATGGATTTCATGCCCATCCTGGAGGAAATGGTCTCGAAGGACATGTACGAGTCCGCGGTGGACTACATTGAACTGCTCCTCGGCGAACGGGTGAAAGAATCCCTGGTGACCAGCCTCAATCCCCTGATCGACGTGCCGGTCAGCATGATCGACAAGTTCGGCAACACCCAGAACCGCTTCCTGTCGTTCTTCTTCAACCGGGTCGTCGTGGATGGCACGGTCTCGCACGTGCTGGTCACAGTGCAGGATACGACTGAAAAGGTGTTGCTGGCACAGCAGGTCGAGGAGGCGAAAAACAAGGCGAAAGTCGAGGTCGAGGCCCTGCTGCGGCTGGCGAGCAGCGATTTCGGCTCGCTCAGGCAATTCATCGACAACACCGGGCAGTCGCTGTCGCAGATCAATGAAAAGTTGAGCCAGTCCAGCGAAAGCTCGCGCGACCGCCTGCACACCCTGAACTACATCATGCGCCTCGTGCATGGCATCAAGGGAGAAGCGGCGGTGCTCGGCATCGACGCAATAGAAGGGTATTCGCACGCCTGCGAACAGGAAATGATAGGCATGCGGGAAAATTGCAGCCAGGATGGCCTGAGCGGCGAGCAGGTGCTGCGCATCGCCGTGCTGCTGGAAGGCTTCTACGAGCGTTATTCCACACTTGCCAACATCGTTTCGCGCCTCGGCGAGGCCTTGGGAACGAGCGCGCCGAACGTGCCGGATGAGGTGAGGGCGCGCCATACCGGGCAGGCGCATCCGTTCGTCACCCACATCACGAATCTGGCTCAGCGCATCGCCTCGGATCACGGCAAGAAGGTGGAAGTCTCCTGCGAGGTCGAGAAACTCTTCTCCCTGCCCCAACGGATCGTGCAAGAGTTACAAAGTGTTTCCATCCAGCTCGTGCGCAACGCCCTGTCGCACGGAATCGAGACGCCCGACGAGCGGATCAGCCGCAAAAAGCCGGCAACGGGCGCCCTGTGCCTCTGGTGCAAATACCTCGGCAACGGTCAATACGACTTCACCGTGCGTGACGATGGGCGCGGCATCCTGCCCGAACGCCTGCGCGCGCACCTGGTGAAAAGCGGTCGCCTGAGCATGACGGAAGCCTCGGCCATGAGCGACGAGGAAATAGCAAGACTCATTTTCCAGCCTGGTGTATCCTCTGCGGCGGCAGCCGACCGGGATGCGGGACACGGCATCGGGTTGGATGCGGTCATGGAAAAGGTGAAGGGCATCAACGGCCACATGCAGGTCAGGAGCCGCCCGGACACGTTCACTGAATTTCACATTCAATTCAGCACGACAGGGTAAGAACCAACATGAAACTTCTCATCGTCGATGACTCCGCAATTATCAGAAGCCGTATTGCGCGTATTCTCAACGATTCGCGGCTGAAATCCATCGACGTGGTCGGCATGGCCCAAAATGGTATGGAGGCAATATCGCTCTTCCTGCAAAATACCCCGGACATTGTGACCATGGATATCACCATGCCAAAGATGGACGGGGTCGATTGCACGGAAAAGATGATAAGCCTTTATCCAGAGTGCAACATCCTTGTCATTTCCGCGCTCAGTGACAAGGCCACCGCCTTGAAGGCGTTGAAAAAGGGCGCGCGCGGTTTTCTTTACAAGCCATTTACCGACGAAGAATTGATCGCGGCTTTTCTGGAGCTTACAAACTCATGAGCAACCTCAACGAAAGCGATATTCAAAGCTTCATAGACGCGGTCAGCTCCTTTTTCTTCCAGGTCACACAGGAAAAGGTGGGAATACGGGCGGCTTACCTGGTGGAAGGCGGCATTCCGGCCACCACGTTCGACCTGACCAGCTACATCACGCTCTCCGGCGCTTTCACCGGACGCGTATATTTCTCGGCGCCCCGCGTCATGGTCGCGCATCTGCTGCTCACCATGCAGGAACCGGATCGCGGCGACGAGCGCCTGCTGGACGCGGTCGGCGAAATCGCCAATACCATTTCCGGTAACGCGCGCAAGCATTTCGGCGAAACCATGCAGATCTCGGTGCCGGTCACACAGGCAACCGAGCACGACTGGCTGAACTCCGTCGTCTCTCCCCGCTCCTACGTCATTCTCGTGAAGTGGAAACAGTATCGGGCGTCCGTCGTTGTTGATATTCAGCACACCGACTGAAAAACGGGAAATATTTTTTGGCAACATCGCTATATAGCGTGACAACAGAACGGGCCCGCACCTTCCCTCTGATACAGAGGGGGAAACCATGCGCTGTTCTTTGCGTATACTACGACAATGTAGAAATTCGCCGTTCCTGTAGCGCTGCGCAATCCGGAAACCGTCTCACCCGAGGTTGCCGCCAGATTGCGGCGCGGCTATTATCACTCACGTAGAAAACATCAATCAATACAGGGAGGTGTGATGGACACTGGCCGCCGCGCATTCTTGCGTGGCCATTGTCCGCATCGGATCGTCGTGCCGCTTCGCCCCCCTTGGGCGGTGATGGAGGCCGTTTTCCCGCAAATTTGCGACCGTTGCGGAGATTGCATCGCTGCCTGTCCCACCGGCGTGCTCGTGCAGGGCGGCGGGGGCTTTCCCGAGGCCGATTTCTCGCAGGGGCATTGCACGTTCTGTGCGAATTGCGCCCATGCCTGCACAACGGCGGCAGGGCGTAAAACCGGCACCCGCCATCGGCCCGCGCTGGCTTTCTCTCCCGCCCTCCCCCCGTGGTCGCTCCGGGCCGAAGTTGGCGCGGCCTGCCTGCCCCATCGGGGCGTCCTGTGCCGCGGTTGCGATGAACGTTGCGAAGCGGGCGCCATCCGCTTTTCCCCGCGGGCGGGAACACCCGCGCAACCGGTCATCGCAACCGACCTCTGTACTGGCTGCGGCGAATGCGTCGCGGCCTGCCCGACGCAGGCCATCTCCATGAAACCCTGCGCGCCGCCTCCCGCCCCCTTCGCCATGGAAAGACAAGGCCCATGAAAATCGTCAGTCTCGTACTCAAATTCCCGCCTCGCCATGCCGGCGAGGTCAAAAAAGCGGTGGAAGCGGTTCCCGGCGCCAGCGTGGCGGTCGACAGCGGCGACGGACGGATGATCGTCCTGCTGGAAGACGGCCCCGGTTACGCCGTCTCCGATGCCATCCTGCAAGTCCATCAGGTGGCGCACCTGATGTCCGTCACCCTTTCCTACGAATATTCCGATGAAACGCTTACACCCGAGGAGGTATGACATGTCTATGGATCGTCGTGATTTTCTGAAAGCCCAGGCCGTCGCCGCCGCTGCCGCGACCGCTGGTATCTCCCTTCCCGCCACGGTGGCCGCGGCGCCCGCCGACAGGTCGATTCGCTGGGACAAGATTCCCTGTCGTTTCTGCGGCACCGGCTGTTCGGTGCTGGCTGGCGTGCAGAACGGCAGGCTCGTCGCCACCCAGGGCGACCCGGACGCGCCGGTAAATCGCGGCCTGAACTGTATCAAGGGGTATTTCCTCTCCAAGATCATGTATGGCAAGGACAGGCTCACGCAGCCGCTGCTGCGCAAGAAAAACGGCAAATACGACAAGGAGGGCAATTTCACGCCCGTGTCGTGGGACGAAGCCTTCGACATCATGGCGGCGAAATGGAAGGAAGCCCTGAAGAGCGCCGGCCCCGCCGCCGTTGCGATGTTCGGCTCCGGGCAATGGACGATCTGGGAAGGCTATGCCGCCGCGAAGCTGATGAAGGCCGGCTTCCGCTCCAACAATCTCGACCCCAATGCCCGCCACTGCATGGCGTCCGCCGTGGTCGGTTTCATCCGGACTTTCGGCATCGACGAGCCGATGGGCTGCTACGACGACATCGAGAACGCCGACGCTTTCGTGCTCTGGGGTTCCAACATGGCCGAGATGCACCCGGTGCTGTGGTCGCGCGTCACCGACCGCCGCCTGACCCATGAAAAAAGCGAAGTCCATGTGCTGTCGACTTTCGAGCACCGCTCCTTCGAGTTGGCCGACAACCCGATGATCTTCAAGCCGCAAACCGATCTGGCGATCCTGAACTACCTCTGCAACCACATCATCCAGTCGAAGAAAGTCGACATGGATTTCATCGGCAAACACGTCAACTTCAAGAAAGGCGCGACCGACATCGGTTACGGCCTGCGGCCCAACAACCCGCTCGAACAAAAGGCCACCAGCAATGGCTACGAGGGGCCGGACGGCAAACCCAAAGGCGACGCGGGCGCCGCCGAAGGCATCAGCTTCGAGGATTTCGCCAGCTTCGTGTCCGAATACACGCTGGAGAAAACCGTCGCGCTCTCCGGAGTGCCCGCCGAAAACCTGCAAAAACTCGCCGAGCTGTACGCCGACCCGACGAAGAAAATCGTCTCTTTCTGGACGATGGGCGTCAACCAGCACACGCGCGGCACCTGGGTCAACAACATGATCTACAACGTGCACCTGCTCACCGGCAAGATTTCCAAACCCGGCAACGGCCCCTTCTCGCTGACCGGACAACCGTCCGCCTGCGGCACCGCGCGAGAAGTCGGCACCTTCGCGCACCGCCTGCCCGCCGACATGGTGGTCGGCAACCCGGCGCACCGGAAACGCGCGGAAACCGTCTGGCAATTGCCGGAAGGCACGATTCCCCCCAAGGTGGGCCTGCACGCCGTGGCGCAAAGCCGCGCCCTCAAGGACGGCAAGCTGAAGTGCTACTGGACGTCTACGACCAACAACATGCAGGCCGGGCCAAACATCAACGACGAAATCTACCCCGGCTGGCGCAACCCCGCGGCCTTCGTGGTGGTCTCCGACGTGTATCCCACGGTCTCGGCGATGGCGGCCGACCTGATCCTCCCCACGGCGATGTGGGCGGAAAAGGAAGGCGCCTACGGCAACGCCGAGCGGCGCACCCAATTCTGGCGCCAGCAGGTCAAGGCGCCAGGGGAGGCCCGCTCCGACCTGTGGCAATACATGGAGTTCGCCAAGCGTTTCAAGGTCGAGGAAGTCTGGCCCGCCGAACTCATCGACAAGAAGCCGGAATACCGGGGCAAGACGCTCTACGACGTGCTCTACGCCAACAAGGTCGTCGACAAATTCCCGAAGGAAGACGCCGCCGCCGTCAACGCGCACGCCATCGAGGGCTACACCAACGACGAATCCGAGTATTTCGGCTTCTACGTGCAAAAAGGGCTGTTCGAGGAATACGCCGCCTTCGGCCGGGGCCATCACCACGATCTCGCGCCATTCGACATCTATCACAAGGCGCGCGGCCTGCGCTGGCCGGTGGTGAAGGGCAAGGAAACGCTGTGGCGTTTCCGCAAGGGCTACGACCCTTATGTGACCGACGACGAAGTCAAGTTCTACGGCCACAAGGACGGCAAGGCGGTCATTTTCGCCCTGCCCTACCAGCCGCCCGTGGAAGCGCCGGACAAGGAATACGATTTGTGGATGTCCACCGGCCGGGTACTGGAACACTGGCACACCGGCTCCATGACCCAGCGCGTGCCCGAATTGCACCGCGCCGTGCCGGAAGCGGTCGTCTTCATGAATCCGGACGACGCCAGGACGCGCGGACTGCAACGGGGCATGAAGGTGAAGGTCATTTCCCGCCGGGGCGAAATCACGCTGCAACTCGAAACGAGAGGACGCAACAAGCCGCCGCGCGGTCTGG
Organism: Azoarcus sp.; assembly: GCA_031258035.1. Taxonomy (GTDB): domain Bacteria; phylum Pseudomonadota; class Gammaproteobacteria; order Burkholderiales; family Rhodocyclaceae; genus WRNU01. The sequence continues at coordinate 7,371 of JAIRNL010000045.1, forward strand.
TATTCGTGCCCTTCTTCGACGAGGCCAAGCTCGTGAACAAGCTCACGCTGGATGCCACCTGCCCGCTGTCCAAGGAAACGGATTTCAAGAAATGCGCGGTCAAGGTACTGCGGGCCTGACGCGCCCAGCGGACGAACGTCAGGGCACCCCGTCATGAGCGTCGCCAGGCCCACCGATCGCGCCGATGCGCCGGAGAAACCCGCGGTTTCCCCGGCGCGCCGCAAGTTTCTTGCCGGCATGGCGGGCGCGGCGGGCGGCGGCTGTCTCATGGCGCTGGGCGTGGGCCTGTACGCCCGGCAAAACCGCGCCCTGGCCGCGCAGGCGCTGCGCCCGCCCGGCGCGCTGCCGGAAGGAGATTTCCTCGCCGCCTGTACACGCTGCGGCCTGTGCGTGCGCGCCTGTCCCTACGACACCCTGAAACTCGCCGCGCCCGGCGATCCCGTGCCGACGGGCACCCCCTATTTCACCGCCCGGGACATTCCCTGCGAGATGTGCGAGGACATCCCGTGCATCAAACCCTGTCCCACCGGGGCGCTCGACCCCGAACTCACCGACATCGCCGCCTCGCGCATGGGGCTGGCTGTACTGATCGACCACGAAACCTGTCTCAACTTCCTCGGCCTGCGCTGCGACGTGTGCTATCGCGTCTGTCCGGCGATCGACAAGGCCATCACGCTGGAAAGACAGCACAACGCCCGTTCCGACCGCCACGCCATGTTGCTGCCCACCGTGCATTCCGGGCATTGCACCGGCTGCGGCAAATGCGAGGCCGCCTGTGTGCTGGAAGAAGCCGCCATCAAGATATTGCCCGCCCCGCTGGCTCAGGGCAGACTCGGCGAGCATTACCGCAAGGGCTGGGAAGAGCGGGAAAAACACGGCGGCTCGCTCATCGGCGAGCAGGTGGAACTACCCGTGCGCGGCCTGGAAGGCAAGCCCTACGGCGATTCGCGCGTCGGCGACGACGAATCGCCAAAGCCGGAACAAGAAGACCCCGCCGACGAACATCCGACGCCCTCGCATCCCGGCATCAATTCGAGGTGGCAGCCATGAGCCGCGCCGCGGGCAAGCCTCTCTCCCGCCCCGGCCAGGATGCCATTGCGCAAAAAGGCTGGCTCGCCGCGCACAAATGGCTGCTGCTGCGGCGCGTCTCGCAACTGGGCATCCTCGCGCTTTTCCTCATCGGGCCGTGTTTTCATCATTTCGCGCAGTGGTTTACCGCCAGCAGACACGCCGCCAGATGGCCGGCGGTCGCGGATCTGGTCGAAAAGATCCGGGAAAGCGGCGGTCTCTGGTTCGTCAAGGGCAACCTCGCCTCCAGCCTCACGCTCGACGTCCTGCCGCTCACCGACCCCTATATCTTCCTGCAAATGCTCGCCGCCGGCTTCACGCCCGCCGCCACCGCCGTCACCGGCGCGGCGATCGTCGCGGTCTTCTACCTGCTCGTCGGCGGGCGCGTGTTCTGTTCGTGGGTATGCCCGGTCAACATGATCACCGACGCCGCCGCCTGGACGCGGCGGCGCTTCGGCATCCATGCCAATCACGCCCCGCCCGCCAACACCCGCTACGGATTTCTCGCCGGCACCCTCATCGCGGCCGCCGTCACCGGCACGCTGGCCTGGGAATGGCTCAACCCGGTGGCGATCGCCCATCGCGGCCTGATTTTCGGCATGGGCGCGGGCATCTGGTTCCTCGTCATCGTTTTCGTCTACGACCTGCTCTTCGCCCAACGCGGCTGGTGCGGACGCCTGTGCCCGATGGGCGCGTTCTACAGCCTGCTCGGCAAAACGGCGCTCTTGCGCGTCGCCGCGCCAAAGCGCGCCGCCTGCAACGACTGCATGGACTGTTTCGCCGTTTGCCCGGAACCCCAGGTCATCCGGCCCGCGCTCAAAAAAGCGGGGCAGGAATCCCCTGTCATCCGCGCCGCCCTCTGTACAACCTGTGGCCGCTGCATCGACGTCTGCGGACAGAAGGTTTTCAGACTCACCCATCGTTTCGATCAAAGGAGTTCATCATGAAAAGTCGTCTCCCTCGCACCCTCTCGACGGCCATACTGATGACCGGACTACTGCTGGCGTCCTGTCCTTCTTTCGGCGCCGACGACGGCGGCCTCGCCACCCTGCGCGGCGCGCCCATCCCGAAAACCGCTCCCGACACCGGCGACGCGCTCAAGAAAGCGATCGAAAGCGCCCCGCTGGAACGCGATTTCACCCAGCAGCCGCCGCTGGTGTCGCACGCGGTAGACAACTACCCCGTCACCAGGAACTTCAACAAGTGCCTGGATTGCCATTCCTGGGAAAACTACCGCAAGGAAAAAGCCACCAAAGTGTCGCAAAGCCACTTCCAAAGCGCCGACGGCAAGGAACTCCCCAATGTCTCGGCCCGGCGCTACTTCTGCCTGCAATGCCATGTGCCGCAGGTCGATGCCAAACCGCTGATCGCCAACACCTATCAACGCCCGAGCAGCGCGCGCTGAACCACACCGACAAGGCACATAAATGAAGATCCCACTCCCATCCGGACGCTGGCGGCGGCGCGTCTCGACGAGCGTGCTCGCCGCCTTCATCCTCGGCATCGCGTTCCTGGCTATTTTCAACACGGCCCTGGACTGGACGAACCGCGAAGATTTCTGCCTTTCCTGTCACGAAATGGAAAACAACGTGTACAGGGAATACCAGACCACCATCCACTACACCAACCGCAGCGGCGTGCGGGCGGTGTGCGCGGACTGCCATGTACCGAAAGAATTCCTGCCCAAGATCATCCGCAAGATCAAAGCGTCCGGTGAAGTGTGGCACACGCTCCTCGGCACCATCGACACACCGGAAAAATTCGATGCCAAACGCGCCCAACTGGCCCAGAACGAGTGGCGACGCATGAAAGCCAACGACTCGCGGGAATGCCGGAATTGCCATGACGCCAACGCCTTCGACTACAGCCTGCAAGGCTATCGGGCCACCGACCGGCACATGGAAGCCCTGGGCAACGGCCAGACCTGCATCGACTGCCACAAGGGCATCTCCCACAAGCTGCCGGCAATCGACCAGGGCATCGGCGCCGCCAACCCAGCCAGCATCTCCGTGGACGTCTACCGCGCGACGGAAACAAAACCCGCGGCGGCGCAATGAGGATAGGTGTCACGGCAAGGCAACCTCACCAGCACCAACCAGGAACGAAGCACACGATGCACGAGCGGCCCGAAAACCCGCCCTTCCTGGACAGTTTGCAGCGCCCTTTGCGCGATCTGCGCATTTCGGCGACGGATCGCTGCAACCTGCGCTGCACATACTGCATGCCGCGCGAAGTTTTCGGGCGCGAATTCGTCTTCCTGCCCCATGCCGATCTCCTGCGTTTCGAGGAGATCGAGCGCATCGCCCGCCAATGTGTCGCCCTGGGGGTATGCAAGATTCGCCTCTCCGGGGGCGAACCGCTGCTGCGCCACGGCATCGAGCGCCTGGTCGGGATGCTGGCTGAACTGCGCACCGAAGACGGCAAACCCATCGAGCTTGCCATGACCAGCAACGGCATCCTGCTGGCAAAAAAAGCGCGTGCCCTGAAAGAAGCCGGGCTCGCCCGCCTGAACATCAGCCTCGACGCATTGGACGAAACCATCTTCCATCGCATGAGCGGCGGCAACGTCCCGGTCGCCGCCGTACTCGACGGCATCGCCGCCGCCCAGGCGGCGGGACTGGCACCGCTCAAAATCAATACCGTTGTCAAGCGCGGCGTCAATGAAAACGAAATCCTGCCGCTGATCCGCCGCTTTCGCCACACCGGCGTCATCGTGCGCTTCATCGAATTCATGGATGTCGGCCTCACCAACGGCTGGCTGCTCGACGACGTGGTCGCGGCGCACGAAATCCTGGCCCGAATCGACGCCGAATACCCGCTCCGACCCATCGCCGCCCGCTATCCGGGCGAAGTGGCGAAACGCTGGGAATTCACGGATGGCGGCGGCGAAATCGGCATCATCGCCTCGGTGACGCGGGCGTTCTGCCACGGCTGCGGACGCCTGCGCCTGTCTACGGACGGCAAACTCTTCACCTGCCTCTTCGCCGGCAAAGGCGTCGAGCTGCGCGGCACGCTGCGCGCCCGCGCCAGCGACGACGAACTGCGCCAGCGCATCGCCGCCGCCTGGCTCGGGCGCGAAGATCGCTACTCGCAATTGCGCCACGCGATGACCGAAGCCCCAGCCAGGAAAATCGAGATGTCTTATATTGGCGGCTGACCCCCCCGCCGCGTTTCTTGCGAAAGGACGTTTCTTGAACGAATCCGACGACCTGAGTCATTTTTCCGCTGCCGGACGCGCCCGCATGGTCGACGTCTCCGCCAAGGCGGAAAGCCGGCGCGCGGCGGTCGCCACCGGTCTCCTGCGCATGCGGCCGGCGACGCTGGAACGCATCCGCGCCGGCGAGATCGCCAAGGGCAACGTGCTCGCCGTCGCCGACGTCGCGGCGGTCATGGCCGCCAAACAGACCGCCCAGATGATTCCGATGTGCCACCACCTGCCGCTTGCCGGGGTCGAAGTCGAATTCGAGGAAATCCTCGCCTCCGACGCCGAAGGCCGCGTCGGCATCGCCGTCCGGACGACCGTCTGCTGCCTCGGCCCCACCGGCGTCGAAATGGAAGCCCTGTGCGCCGCCGCCGCCGCCCTGCTGACCGTCTACGACATGTGCAAGGCCATCGACCGCGGCATGCGCATCGAGAACCTGCAACTGGAAGAAAAAAGCGGCGGCAGAACCGGCCTCTGGCGGCGCGCCGCCGACGCCGTCCGGGAGACGCCGCCGTGATCCGGGTACTGTTTTTCGGCCCGGTGGCCGAGCGCATCGGCATGAGCCAGCTCGAAATGGACTACCGCCCTGGCTTGCGTTGGCAGGACATCCGCGACGAACTGCGCGCGCGCCATCACGAAGCCTTTGAACTCGTTTCCATCGTGGCGGTCGATGGCAAGCGCGTCGACGAACGGGATACCCCCCCGCTTGCCGACGAAGCCGAAGTCGTCTTCATGTCCGCCTTTTCCGGAGGATGAAATGCCGGACGCGGTACGCCTGCAACGGGAAGACTTTTCCCTTGACGAAGAAATCGCCGCCTTGCGCGCCGTCTCGCGCCGCATCGGCGGCATCGCCACCTTCCTCGGCTGCGCCCGCGATTTTTCCGAAGCGCGCGTGGTGCGCGAAATCCATTTCGACGCCTATGAACCCATGGC
>JAIRNL010000171.1 GCA_031258035.1 Azoarcus sp.
ATCGTCATGACCACCATCGCCATGGGCGCGGGCATGTTGCCGCTGGCTCTCGGCCTCGGCGGCGCGGACACCAGCTTCCGCGCCCCGATGGCGGTGACGGTCATCGGCGGACTGGTGACATCGACGATATTGAGCCTGCTCGTCGTGCCGGTGGTGTTTACCTATGTGGATGATTTCGCGCGCTGGCTCGGAGGTGGAAGAAGCCGCGAAGTTGTAGCGCCTTCTCTCACCCCGGAAAGCTACAATCCGTGCAGCGCGCGATCCAACTCGTGTTTGACGCCAGCTACCCCTCTGGCAATCCGGGCCGTCATGGTCTTCCTGTGTCGATCCCAGGCATCGTGGCAAAAATTATTCTCGCTTGCATATCATCTCAACGAGTTTCGAGATAAGGAGCGACGCATGAGGCAGAGCGAACGCATTGACCACAACACCGAGGAAGCCGTCCGGCGCTTCCTTGCCTTGATTGCTGCCCGCTACGACATGGCGGGCGCAATCGTCTATGGCAGCCGGGCACGAGGGACGTATCGCCCCGACAGCGATGCCGATGTGGCCGTGCTCTTGAAAGGCGAACATCAAAGAGTGCTGCCAACCACGCTGGCCATGGCCGACGTGGCTTACGACGTGTTGCTGGAAACGGGTATCAACATTTCACCTCTTCCGGTGTGGCTGGATGAATGGGAGCACCCGGAGAACTACTCGAATCCGGCACTGCTCCACAACATCGTCAGGGAGGGCATCAGGCTGTGAAGGCACAAGACCTGATGGCGAAGGCCATGCAAGCAGCGGCCTCGGCGAAGGTACTGCTCGATATTGGAGACGCCGACGGGGCATCCAACCGGGCGTACTACGCCATGTTCGATGCCGCCCGCTCCGCGCTGTTGGCCTCCGGGTTCGGTGTGGGCAAGACGCACAAGGGCATCCTCAACGCCTTCAGTGATTGCCTGGTGAAGAACGGGCCTCTGCCGAAGGAAATGGGCCGTCTCTTGAAACACGCGGAGACCTTCCGCTACGTGGCCGACTACGAGGGTGGCCCGGTCGAACTGAGCGATGCGCGGGAAGTGGTGGAACAGGCTGAAATCTTCGTGGCAGCCATGCGGGTCGGGTTCATGCCGGAAGAATCCAACGACGACACTCATGGGATGGAACCATGACTGACGACAGCAAACCGCCGATGTTTCGGGCCATCTTTCGTGATCAGCCTGGATTGTAGTTGTAGTTCCCTCTCTCACCCCGGAAAGCTACACTTGCCTTGCCCTGAAACCCTTGCCCAACTTGTGCTGGGCAAGGGTTTTTCATGGAAAATCCAGCCTCGAAACAGCAAAAGCCAGACGGCGGCATTTCTTTTGCACGGTGTTCACTCCCCAAGCCAGGGGTATCGGCGGCGACAAGACAATTGACCGTGCCGGGCGTGCGTACATAGCTGGCCAAAGGCCGGGCCGGGTTCGCCCGGCGCGCCGACGCCGCGTCCTTCGGCCCGGAAAGCGCGCACGCCGACACCGCCAGAGAGGCGGATCGCAATTTCCGGCTTGCCCGCGGGCAGGGCTTCGGGGTATAGATGCAGGCTTTTCCCGCCGCGCCGGTTTCTGGCGCCAGGAGAGCGAACATGGCCGAAGCGCCCTCACCCGACCTTCCCGCCGCGCTGCCGGCCGGGCGTTTGCGCGCGTGCTGCGACACCGGACATTTCCGGTTCGAGACCACCGCGACCCTCGCGGATCACCCCGGCGACCTCGGCCAGGCGCGGGCAATGGAAGCCTTGCGCTTCGGGCTTGCCATCGGCCACGGCGACTACCACGTCTTCGTGCTCGGCGAGGCCGGCTGCGGCAAACATGCCACCACCTTCCGCATGTTGCGCGAACGCGCGGCGGACAAACCCGTGCCGCCCGATCTGTGCTACCTGCACAATTTCGACGAACCTTTGCATCCACGCCTGCTGATGCTGCCCGCCGGGCGCGGCGCGGCTTTCCGCGCCGACATGCAGGCATTCATCCGCGAGCTGAAACCCGCGATCGAAGCCGCGCTCGGCAGCGCGCCGCACAGCGAACGCATCGAAGCCCTGCAGGATGCCCACAAGGCGCGCGAGGACGCGGCCCTGCGCGAAATGAGCGAACAATGCGCCGGCGAAGGGCTGGTGCTGTTGCAGACGACCGAGGGTTTCGTCTTCACGCCGGCCAGGAGCGATTCGCCGCGCCCCGAGGCGATGGCTTCGGAAGTGTTCGACGCCTTGCCCGCCGCCGAGCGCGAGCGGCTCGAAGCCGCTGTCGATACCTGGAGCGAGCGCCTCGCCGCGCTGCTCGACGAATTCCCCGACTGGCGCGCCGGCTTGCGCGAATCGCTGGTGAAAGCCGCCCGCGAGGCGCTCACCCCGGCGCTCGCCCACCTTTTGCGCGAACCGCGCGCGCGTTATGCCGATCTGCCCGAAGTGCCGGCCTTTCTCGACGCGGTGGAAAAGGACGTGCTCGACACGGCGGTCTCCGGCATCGCCCGCGATGAGGAAGAAGAGGACGGCGACAGCGAGGAAGGCGCGCGCTTCCCGCGCTATCAGGTCAAGCTGCTCGTCGACCACGCCATGGCGAGCGGCGCGCCGGTCGTCTTCGAGGACAACCCCGGCTACGGCAACCTGATCGGCCGTATCGAGCACGTCATGCAACAGGGCGTGCAGGTGAGCCACTTCAACCTCATCCGCTCCGGCGCGCTGCACCGCGCCAACGGCGGCTATCTGGTGGTCGATGCCGAACGCCTCTTCGCCCAGCCCTACGCCTGGGAGGGACTCAAGCGCACCCTGCGCAGCGGCGAGATTCGCATCGAGCCGCCCGCCGAGGCCCAGGGCTGGAGCGGCGCGCTCACCCTGGAGCCGCAACCGGTGCCTTGTTCCCTCAAAGTCGTGATGATCGGCGACCGCGAGATTTACTACACCCTGATGGAGCACGATCCGGAATTCGCCGAACTGTTCAAGGTCGCCGCCGACTTCGACGACGATCTGCCGCGCACCCCGGAGAACGAGCGCGAGTACGCCCGGCTGCTGGCGATGCTCGCGCGCGCGGCGGGCCTCCTGCCGCTCGATCGCGCCGCCGTCGGCCGCATGGTCGAAGAAGGCGCGCGCATCGCCGAGGACGCCGAACGCCTTACCCTGCACACCCGCCGGCTCTCCGATCTCATGCGCGAAGCCGACCATTACGCAAACCAGAACGGCGCCGCCTGCATCGGGCGCGGCGAAATCGAAACCGCGCTGGCTGCGCGCGCGCGCCGCGCCGGGCGCTATCCCGCGCAGGTGCGCGAATCAATGCTCGACGGCACCACCCTGATCGCCACCGCCGGCGCGCGCGCCGGGCAGATCAACGCCCTGGTCGTGGTCGAACTGGCTGACGAGCGTTTCGGCTACCCGACCCGCATCTCCGCCACCGTGCGCCTGGGCGACGGCGACGTGCTCGACATCGAGCGCGAATCCGACCTCGGCGGCGCGATCCACTCCAAGGGCGTGCTGATCCTCTCCGCCTTCCTGGCTTCGCGCTACGCCCGCCACCAGCCGCTGTCGCTGTCGGCAAGTCTCGTTTTCGAGCAGTCTTACGCGCCGGTCGAAGGCGATTCCGCCTCGCTCGCCGAACTGTGCGCGCTCCTGTCCGCGCTCACCCGCCTGCCCATCGAGCAACGGCTGGCTGTCACCGGCTCGGTCAACCAGTTCGGCGAAGTGCAGGTGATCGGCGGCGTCAACGAAAAAATCGAAGGCTTTTTCGACCTCTGCGCCGCGCGCGGTCTCGATGGCAGCCACGGCGTCGTCATCCCCGCGGCCAGCGTGCGCCACCTGATGCTGCGCGAGGATGTCGTCGAAGCCGCGCGCGCCGGGCGCTTTCACATCTACCCGGTGAGCACCGTCGACGAAGCGATGACCGTGCTCACCGGCGTCCCCGCCGGCGAAGCCGACGCCCGCGGTCTCATGCCGCGCGGTTCGATCAACGACAAGGCCGCCCGCGCGCTCGCCAGCATGACTTTCGCGCATCATGCCTACGCGGGCGGCGACGAAGCGCGCCGCAAGATACGCGGGCATCGCTGATGTCATCGCGGCCGGGCGATGCGCGCGATGGCACGAAGCCGGGGGCGACGGCGGAAAGCGCCCGGGGCGCGCCGTCATCCAGGCCCGTCGCGGGCAAGGGCGGGCGAACGAGGTCTCGCCGCCTGTCGGACTTTCCCCTCCGATGCGATAACCATCGTCACTGAAATAGACAAAGGCCGCGCTGAGTTTCCAGCCGATTGATCGAGTGTATGGATGACCTGCTTCCCCCTTCGGTACAGGAGTGGAAGCCAGAAAAACAGCCAGGCGAGTTGATACAATCCGCGTTGGCATCGTTGGAAACTGCAACTGACATGGCAACGCGGATGGGTGGTCACTATGGCTAATGCCGAACAGATCAAAGCATTGGTGAAATCCCATATCGAGCGGGATGACCAGTATTTCTATGCTGTAGCCATGCAGGTTGCGGCCCGTGAAGCGAAAGTGGGTCACGGCAAGCTCGCTGAGGAACTGCGCGACATGATCGACGCGGCAAAGGCCCGCGTCTCGTCGGATGGCTCAGTGAGCAAGCTGCTGCCGTTGGCCCGCCCGCGCGGTGAGCTGGCGAACCTGCTGACGGTTTCCTATCCGAAGAATCGGCTGTCGGACATGGTGCTCGATGCGGAAATGACCGAACAGCTCGGCCGCATCATGAAAGAACAGAAATACCATTTGCGCATCCGCGAGCATGGCTTGTCGCCAAGACGAAAGCTGTTGCTGGTCGGCCCGCCGGGAACCGGCAAGACGATGACCGCTTCCGTGCTGGCCGGCGAACTAGGCATACCATTGTTTTCTGTTCGATTGGATGCCCTGATTACCAAGTTCATGGGGGAAACAGCCGCCAAGCTGCGCCAGATATTCGATGCCATCAATGATGTGCGCGGCGTTTACTTCTTTGATGAATTCGATGCCATCGGTTCGCAGAGAGGGCTTGCCAATGATGTGGGGGAGATTCGGCGGGTGCTGAACAGCTTCCTGCAAATGATCGAGCATGACCAGTCTCATAGCTTGATTGTCGCGGCGACCAATCATGTGGAGATTCTTGACTATGCGCTTTTCCGTCGATTCGACGACGTGATCGAGTATCGGATTCCGACCGTTCCACAGGCCACCAGGTTGATTCAGACTCGGCTTGGCAAGTTTGCGCCCAAGCCTTTTCCGCTCAAGGCCACCACAGCCAGGGCGGAGGGGTTGAGCTACGCGGAGATCAAGCGCGCTGTGGATGATTCCATCAAGGAAGCGGTGATGCATGATGAGGCGCGCGTGAAAGCAGATGCGCTGACACGCGCTTTCGAAGAACGCCGCAAATTCAGTCTCAGAATGAACAACAAAAAGGTCGTGCCGAACCATGACGGATCAACCGCAAGCTAAACGTTCGCATTTCATTCTTCAAAACACGTCAGAGGCAGTCAAGTTCACGGCGCATTCTGCTGGCGGCGGCTCAACGCACAGCGTGCCGGCTTTGCTCCGGCAGCAGCATGGCGCGTCCCTTCTCGGCCAAATCGAAAACTTGAAGCCCATAATAGAAAAAGCTGTACAAATCCAAAGAAGCTTACAACTGGAAAGCGGGCTGGGCCTGCAAATCCAGTTTTCCAGCCAACCGGGCGTCGAGTTGGCGTTTGAGAGTCTGGCAAACGAGCCCCAAAAGATTGAGCTTCTCAGTATCCGTCACGAGGGCAACCAGACGTTTGCCAATGTCTTTGTCCCTGATGGGAAGCTGGCGCATTTTGAGCAATACATCTCCGACTATCTGGAGGAGAAGAAGGACAGTCGTGGTCAGGCGCGTGACCATCAAAAGTTGCTGGATGCCATCGACGCCATTCGAGCGGCGGAAGTCCGTGCTTTATGGACTGATGATCCAGACCTGCTGCCTGCTGATATGAACGCCGCCTTTTGGTGGGAGGTATGGCTTCCCGTTCGGGGCCAAAGGCCAGCCGTTGTGGAGGACTTCAGGAAACTCGCCCGCCTGACGGAATGTGTCGTCAGTAGCGAGCAGGTCAACTTCCCCGAGCGCACGGTGCTGCTGATGTATGGATCGCAGCAACAGCTTTCGCGGTCGGTGATGACGTTGAACTGTGTCGCCGAGCTTCGCCATGCCAAGGAAACCGCCGAATTCTTCGATGCCATGGACGTGAAGGAGCAACGGGCATGGGCGGACGACTTGCTGCGTCGTGCCCGGTTGCAGCCGTCGAACGAGACAGCCCCCCGGGTTTGCCTATTGGATTCCGGCGTGACTCGCGCGCATCCGCTCTTGGAGCCACTGATGGATGCGGGCGATTTGCATACGGTGAAACCGGCCTGGGGTGTGGACGACAAGGCCGATCATGGTACCGGCCTGGCGGGACTGGCCGCCTATGGCGATCTCACGGATGCCTTGGCCTCTGCTGATTCGATCAAGGTTCCGCACAGGCTGGAGTCGGTCAAGTTGATACCGGTCGAGGGCGCAAACGAAGGCGATGCGCGCCATCACGCCTACCTTTTCACGGAAGGCGTCGCGCGGCCTGAAATCTCCGCCCCGAATCGCGCCCGCGTGTTTGCTTCAGCCGTAACCGCTTCGGACTACCGGGATCGTGGCCGCCCTTCCTCGTGGTCAGCCGCTGTCGATGGCCTTGCGGCGGACACAGATGGGGATGGTGAACATTCGCGTTTGTTCGTGCTGTCTGCTGGTAATACATACGATCACAATGCGTGGGCTGATTACCCTGCTGCTCTCTCCACCAATCTTGTGCATGATCCGGGCCAGGCATGGAATGCCATTACGGTGGGGGCCTGCACCGACAAGATCGACACTGAGGGGCACCCTTCCCTGAATCCCGTCGCCGAAGCGGGTGGTCTCAGCCCCTTCACCACGACGACGGCGACGTGGGATCGGGCATGGCCTTTAAAACCCGACGTCGTGTTGGAAGGCGGAAATACGGCCAAGGATGATTCGGGCGCAATCGGCATGGCCGGCCTGAACTTGCTGACGACCCACAATCGACCATTGGATCGCTTGTTCACGACCAGCAATGCAACCAGTGCGGCATCGGCATTGTGCGCAAGGATGGCAGCCCAAATCATGGCGGCCTATCCGCGCCTTCGAGCCGAGTCCGTGCGTGCTTTGCTGGTGCATTCGGCGCGATGGAGCGAAGCCATGCGCAAGATGTTCTTGCCTGCGGATCGAAAGCCGAACAAGGATGACTACGTTCGCCTGATCCGCCACTGCGGATGGGGAACGCCGGATTTGAATCGAGCGCTGTGGAGTGCGGGTGACTCTCTGACCTTGCTGGTTGAAGATCAAGTGCATCCGTATGCGAAGGTTCAGGGCAAGCGCATCGCAACACGTGACATGAATTTGCACGCCTTGCCATGGCCGAAGGAGGAATTGGAAGCGTTGCAGGGCACGCCCGTTGAAATGCGCGTCACGCTCTCTTATTTCATTGAACCCAACCCATCGGCACGGGGTGTTGCATCAAAATATCACTACCCTTCGCATCGCTTGCGATTCGACGTAAAGCGTCCTTTGGATGCGTCCACCGAGGACTTTGTCGCCCGGGTGAATGCTGCCGCCCAGCGTGAGGATGAGGGCGATTCTGTAAATCCCCGCGATCCTGACTGGCTATTGGGTGAGCAACAACGGCATCGCGGCTCATTGCACCAAGATATTTGGAAAGGCACGGCCGCTGAATTGGCCAGCCGTGGATTCATTGCTGTCTACCCATCCTCGGGATGGTGGCGGACACGACCCGCGCTGAAGCGCTATGGGCGACCAGCCCGGTACAGCCTCGTGGTATCCATCCAGACGCAGCAGGCAGATATTGACCTCTACGCTGCTGTCGCCCAGAAAATCCTGATGGCGAGTGCCGTTGTCGCTGTGACGTAACGGGCATCCCGGCATGCCGCCGCCGGGTTCGCGGGCCATTCCCCGCGATTTGCTCCGAATCGCGGCCATCCGATTTTGCCCTCTGACGCCTCCAGCCCGGATCAACGATCCGGATCTGCGCGCCCTGCTCGCCGAAAGGCGAGTGATGCGATCACGAGCACGCTTCCGACAGGCTGCTGGCCGCGCGAACCTTGCCACCGTTGCCTATTGGCCCCGGTGGCGCGCCTCCAGCGCCGCGATGGCGGGCAGTGTCTTGCCTTCGATGAATTCCAGGAAAGCGCCGCCGCCCGTGGAGATGTAACCGACATCGCGGGCAATGTCGAACCTGGCGATCGCAGCCAGGGTATCGCCGCCGCCGGCGATCGAGAACGCCTGCGAATGCGCGATGGCGGAAGCCAGCATCTTGGTGCCGCCGGCAAACTGCGCATGCTCGAACACGCCGACCGGACCGTTCCAGACGATGGTGCCGGCATCGGCGACGATCCGCGACAGTTGCGCGGCGCTGCGGGGGCCGATGTCGAGAATGCGGTCGTTGGGGCCGACCTCCTCCATGGCGATCTTGTTGGCGCGGGCGAGGGCCGACACCTCGTCCGCGACCACCACATCGACGGGCAGGGGCACTTCCGCGCCGCGCGCCCGCATCGCGTCCATGACGGCGCGCGCCTCTTTCACCAGATCCGGCTCGGCCAGCGAAGCGCCGATGCGCTTGCCCGAGGCGAGCAGGAAAGTATTGGCGATGCCGCCGCCGACGATGAGCTGATCGACCTTCTCGGCCAACGACTTGAGGATGGTGAGCTTGCTCGACACCTTGGCGCCGCCGACGATGGCCACCAGCGGGCGCCGGGGATTGCCCAGGGCGCGGGAGAGCGCGTCGATTTCGGCGCCCATCAGGAGCCCGGCGCAGGCGACGGGCGCGAAACGGGCAATGCCGTGCGTGGAAGCTTCGGCGCGGTGGGCGGTGCCGAAAGCGTCATTGACGTAGACATCGCACAAGGCCGCCATCTTGCGCGCCAGCGTTTCGTCGTCCCGCTTTTCGCCGACGTTGCAGCGGCAGTTCTCCAGCAGCACGACCTGCCCGGCCTCGACCGTGAAACCGCCATCCACCCAGTCCGTGACGAGCTTCACCGGCTGGCCGAGCAACTGCCCGAGGCGCACGGCCACCGGGGCGAGCGTGTCTTCGGGGCCGACCGCGCCTTCACTGGGGCGGCCGAGGTGGGATGTCACCATCACCGCCGCGCCCTGCCCGAGGCAATGCCGGATGGTCGGCACCGAAGCGCGGATGCGGGTGTCCTCGGTGATATTGCCGGCCTCGTCCTGCGGGACGTTGAGATCGGCGCGAATGAAGACTTTCTTGCCGCGTATGTCCCTATCGACGAGTTTGTCGACTTGCAGGGGCATGACGCGCTTTCCGTGAAAGACCGGATCAGTCATGGCGACGGCTGCCTTCGTCCGGATCGTGGACAATGCTGACGAGTTTGCCGCCGTTGGAGACCATGCCGCCGCCAGCGTAAGTCAGGCTGCCCACCCCCTTGTACAGGACCTCGTCGCGGATCCTGTCGGTGCCGAAATAAAAGGGGATGAAAGCCTTGCCGGTGAGGTAAGTACGTTCGCCGCCGCCGGGGCCGACCAGGGCCTCGGCCTCCTGCCGCGACATGCCGATCTCCAGTTGAAGGAACGGGCTGCCGTCGGCTGGCATGCCCCAGATATCGCCCTCGAGACGGCCATCGGCCGACCTGGCTGTCCTGTGCGGACGCCCATCCTTGATTTCGATCGCGGCGTCCTCGCCGCCTTCACCGGC
>JAIRNL010000210.1 GCA_031258035.1 Azoarcus sp.
CGGCGGGCGCGGGCGCGGGGGCGCGCCATGCTCTCCGGGGTCGCCTGGCTTGCCCGGTAAATGGATGCGGGGAAACCGTTCGTGGCATACTCTGCGCTCTTCGCCCGTTCGCTCTTCGCCCATTTCTGCCCCGATCCCATGTGCCGGCGCCACCGCTTTGCTGGACTGTTCCTGATCTGCCTGTTCCTTGCGATGCAAGCCTTCTGGCTCGCGCACCGCGCGGGGCACGATCTCGGCGCGGACGAAGACGGCGAAGCGGCATGCGAGTTCTGCCTTGCCCTGCACGGCATGGACGCGACCCTGCCCGGCGCGGAACACGCCGCCGCCCTCATCACCGCCGCAGGATGCCCGCGGCAGGATGAACCCGCCGCGCGCGGCGACGCCGAGCCGGTCCACCCCCGGCAACAAGGGCCGCCCCGGCCCGCCTGAAAAACCCCTGCCTACCCCAAGAGCGTCCGCCGGGCCCGCCCCGGCGGCGCATCGCACGTTTCGTTTTTCAGGAGCAACACCATGCAGCCCAAGAAACTGCTTGCCGCCCTGGCTTGCGCGCTGGCCTGGCCGGCCTCGGCACAGGAAACCACGGATGACGCGCGGCTGGCCGCCGAACTGGCCGCCTTGCGGGAACAGATCGCGCAGCTGAAAGCCGGCTACGAACGCCGGATCGCGTCGCTGGAAGAAAGACTGGACGCCGCCCAGAAGCAGGCCGCCGCGCCAGTCGCCGCCCAGGCCGAAACCGCGCCCGCGCCACAGGCCGCCCCCACCCCCGTCGCGCAACGCGGGACAACGGCTTTCAACCCGGAGATGTCGCTGATTCTCCAGGGCGCCTACAAAAGCCGCAAGGAGGTGGCGGAACGCCATATCGGCGGGTTCGTGAGCGCCGACCACCATCACGACGGGGACGAACACGGCGACGATAAACGCGGTTTCGCGCTGGATCACACCGAACTCGTGTTCGCGGCCAACATCGACCCGTATTTCCGCGGCCAGGCGACGGTGGCCCTGCTCGACGGCGAGGCGGAACTGGAAGAGGCCTGGCTCCAGACCATCGCGCTGGGCCACGGCCTGGGGCTCAAGGCGGGGCGCTTTCTTTCCGGCATCGGCTATCTGAACGAGCAGCACGCCCACCAGTGGGATTTTTACGAACAACCCCTGATGTACAAGGCGTTGTTCGGCGAACACGGCTACACCCAGGACGGCGTGCAGGCGAAGTGGGTCGCGCCGCTGGCGCGTTTCGTCGAACTGGGCGTGGAGGCCGGGCGGGGGCAGAACTTCCCCGGCGACGAACGCAATCTCGACGGCTTCAACAGCGTCGCCCTGTTCGCGCGCGTCGGCGACGACATCGGCGCCTCGCACAGTTGGCGGGCGGGGCTGTCGTGGCTGCAAACCCGCGCCGACGCGCGCGCCAGCCACTTCGAGTCGGAGAATTTCGGCGAAGTGCACGGGGCCTTTTCCGGGCGCAGCAGGGTATGGATCGCCGATTTCGTCTACAAGTGGGCGCCGGACGGCAACCCCGCCCGGCGTAACTTCAAGTTGCAGGCCGAATACTTCCACCGCCGGGAAAGCGGCCATCTGGCCGCGACGGACGAAGACGGCAACGATCTGGGCGAGAGTCCATGGCGCACGCGCCAGCACGGCTACTACATCGCGGGCGTCTACCAGTTCGCGCCCGGCTGGCGCGCCGGCCTGCGCTACGACCGGCTGGCGAGCGGGCGGCAGACGCTCGGCGAGAATCCGGCGGAAATCGAAATCGTCTCCTGGCAGCCGCGCCGCCTCTCGGTGATGCTCGACTACAGCTGGAGCGAATTTTCCCGCCTGCGCCTGCAATGGTCGCGCGACCGCGCCATGCCGGGCCTCACCGACAATCAGGTGACGTTGCAATACGTGATGAGCCTGGGCAGCCACGGCGCGCACAAATTCTGAGGGAGGCGGAGACGATGCTGAAACGAATCCTGGTTTCCTGGCTCTGCCTGTGCGCGCTGCCCGCCGCCGCCGCGGTGAAGGTGCTGGCGACCGTGCCGGAATGGGAGGCGCTCGCGCGGGAAATCGGCGGCGAGCGGGTCGCGGCAACGAGCGCCACCCACGCCCGGCAAGACCCGCACCGCATCGAGGCCCGCCCCTCGCTGCTCGCGCGCGCCCGCGTCGCCGATCTCCTCTTCGCCACCGGGGCCGAACTGGAAATCGGCTGGCTGCCCGTCCTGTTGCGGGAATCGGGCAACCGCCGCATCCAGCCGGGGCAACCCGGCCATCTGGAAGCCGCGGCCTATGTGCGCCTGCGCGACGTGCCTGGAACCGTCGACCGCGCCATGGGCGACGTGCACGCGGCGGGCGACCCGCACTTCCATCTCGACCCGCGCAACATCTTGCCCGTCGCCGAGGCGCTGGCTGGGCGCCTGGCCCAGATCGACCCCGCCGGCGCACAGCGCTACCGCGCCAACCTCGACCGCTTCCGCGCCCGCTGGCTGGACGCCCTCGCGCGCTGGCAGGCGGAAGGGGCAAGCCTCAAGGGGATGCCCTTTTTGCAGGCGCACCGCTCTTTCGGCTATCTGGCTCACTGGCTGGGGCTGGAAAACCGGGGCGAACTGGAGCCCAAACCCGGCATCGAGCCGGGCGGCGCGCACCTGGGGCGCATCGTGGCGGCGCAGCAGAGCGCCCCCGCCGCCGTGATCCTGCGCGCCGCCTACCAGGACGAGAGCGCCGGGCGCTGGGTCTCCGGGCGCGCCGGCATCCCGCTGCTCATGCTGCCCTACACCGTGGGCGGCACGCCGGAGGCCGGGGATTTGTTCGGTCTTTTCGACGACACGCTGGCTCGGCTGAAAAGCGTCGCCGCCGGCGCGCCGACGGCGGCAAAAAAGCAACCATGACCGGCGCGGCGGCGCAACTCCTGCAAGTCGAACGGCTGGTGGCCGGCTGGCTACAGCCGGCGCACCAGCCTGTCAGCTTCACCCTGGCGCGCGGAGAAATCCTCGCGCTGGCCGGGCCGAACGGCGCGGGGAAAAGCACGCTGCTGAGCGCGCTGGCCGGGGGCGGCGCGCGGGTTTTCGCCGGCAACATCCGCCGCGCCGCCGCGCTTCGCGCCGGCGTCCAGACCCAACACCCGCCGCCGGTGGCCGGCCTGCCCCTGTCCGGCGCGGAACTGCTGGCGCTCACCGGCGCCAGCCCGCGCGGCCTGCCGCCGTGGCTGTCCGCCTGCCTGCCCCGCCGCCTGGACAAGCTCTCCGGCGGGCAGCGCCAATACCTGGCTCTGTGGTCGATCCTGCAAGCGCCCGCCGACCTGCTGCTGCTGGACGAGCCCGCCAACCATCTGGACAAGGCCGGCCTCGCCAGCCTGCCCTCCGCCCTGCGCGCGCGGGCGGCGCAGGGCGCGGGCATCGTCCTGGTGCTCCACGACGCGGCGCTGGCTCGAACGTGCTGCGACCGGCTGCTGCACCTGGAACCCCTGCCATGACCGGGGCGCTGTCACAACTCGCGCTTTTCTGGTCTCCCGCCCTGACCGGCGCGGCGCTGGCGCTGCTGTTGCCGCTCCTCGGCCTCTATCTGCGGTTGCGCCGGGAACACTGGGCCGCGCTCGCCTACGGACAGCTCGGCGCGGCGGGCGCGCTCGGCGCGCTGGCTCTGGGGCTGCCGCCCCTGGCTGGCGGCCTCGCCGCCAGCTTCGCCGTGGCCGGCGCAAAGCACCGGCTGGAAAAACGCCTGCCGGCGGCGGGACTGTTTCCGCTGCTTTTCATCCTCGGCTGGAGCGCCAGCCTGCTATTGACCGCCAACCTGCCCGGCGTGGAGCGCCTGGGCGCGGCGCTGTTCGAGGGGCAGCTCTACTTCGCCGGGCAAGAGATGCTGGCTGGCTCGGCGGTGGCGCTGATCGCGGGCGGTCTCTTCCTGCGCCGCGCCGGGCCCCTGCTCCTGCTGGCCTGCCTGTGCCCGGCGCATTTCCAATCCAGCCGCCTGCCGGCGTGGCCAGCGCGCGCCGCCTTCGACCTGCTGGCCGCGGCGGCGCTCGCCCTCGCGGTGATGAGCCTGGGCGTCATGGGCGCGTTCGCGCTCGTCTTCATCCCGCCGTGGCTGGCCTTCGCGCTGGCCGCGAACTGGCGCACCGCCCTCGTCGCCGCGCCGGTACTGGCGCTGTGCGCCCACACCCTGGCTTTCGCGCTCGCCCTCATCCACGACCAACCTTTCGGGCCGGTGCTGGCCGCGGTACTGGGCCTGTCGGCGCTCGCCCTGCCCCTCGCCGCCGCCGCGCGCCCCGGCAGTCGGCGGAAAACAGGCCAGGGGTAACGACCTTGCCCATCGTCCTGGAAAACGATCGGCACCGTTTCAAAAAACGATCGGGACCGTTTTGGAAAACGCTCGCATCCGTTTTTGAAAACGCTCGTATCCGTTTTTGAAAACGCTCGCGTCCGTTTTTTCCCCGCGCCGTTACTGGGGTTTCGGCACGCCGGCGGGGACGCCGCAAAGGGGGGGGGGACGGCACAAAAAAAGGGGGGGACGACGCATGTGCCGCTGCCCTCGAAGCAGCGGATGCGTGCTGGTCACGGCAAGCGTCCGGTCATCGGATCGGGCGGGCCCCGAGGGGGCAGACCACGACGCCGGCGCGACGCGCAAGCTCAGCGGGCCGGCTCTGGAAAACCGTTCAGGCCGCCGCCGTTCATCCGCTCCGGCTGCGCGCCGCCGTCCCGGAAGGAGAGCAGCATGTGGCGCAACACCCCGGCGTCCTCGTCGGTGAAACCGCGCTTGAAGTCGGTCAGCACCAGATGCGAGCGCGTAAGCCAATTGCCCGGCGCATCGTCGAGCGCGCACCAGGCCGCGGCGGCGATGTCGGGCGTGTGCTGCTGCAACCACAGCTTTGCTTCCTGTTCGCGCAGGCCGTGCAGTTCGCTGCCCCGGCGCGGCAGGATGTGGGGCGTCACGCCCAGCACGCGAGGACGGATGTCCTCGGAAAAACGCGAACGCAGCTTCGGCAGCGAAAAAAGCATCCGCCAGTCCGAAGAGATGATGATCTTCGCTTCCTCGAAGCCGCGCAGCACCTCTTCGATCAACGGCAGGCAGCGGAAGTCCTCGGCTTCACCCCAGGGATGGGTGACGCCATCGAAGTCCATGAAGATGTAGCTTGCACTCTCTCTGTTTTCGGCCAAGGTAATTGTCTCGAACTATCGGCGACGGTCTCCGACGACCGTCCACGCGCAGAATATTATATTGCGACGCACAATCTTATCGGAAAAGTCGATATTATGGCGGAAATCCGCACTCTCCCGGCTGGCGGGAACCCTTGCGCTGTCGCGCGATCTCTCTGCAACAACGGTTCCGGGGTCGCCATTCCCCCACAAGGCCCGGCGCCAGCGCGACAGAACACGGAAGCGCGCTGCGTCCCGGCAACGCAACGCTGTATCGGCAGTACAACCTTGCGGCGCTTTTCCTCGCGCCACCTCTCACCGCAAACAACCCATGGAGTCCCAAATGAGCGCCAATCTCAGCCTGGAAGGCAAAGTCGGCCTGATCACAGGCATCGCCAACGAAAAATCCATTTCCACCGGCGTTGCCGAAGCCTGCAAGGACGCGGGCGCGAAACTGGTCATCACCTACCAGAACGACAAGACCCGCGCCTTCATCGAGCCGGTCATCCACCGCCTCGGCGTCCAGGACGTTTTCCTGCTCGACGTGACCCGGCCCGAAACGCTGGAAGCGACGTTCGGGGAAATCGACGCCCGCCACGGCAAGCTTGATTTCGTGCTCCACAGCATGGCATTCGCCAAGCGCGACGACCTGCATGGCCGCGTGGTCGACACCTCCGCCGACGGTTTCTCGCTGGCCATGGATATTTCCACCCACTCCTTCGTGCGTCTCGTCAAGGCCGCCGAACCCCTGCTGGAGAAGGCCGGCGGCGGCTCGGTCGTCACCATGACCTACCTCGGCGCCGACAAGGTGATCCCCAACTATGGCGTAATGGGCCTGTGCAAGGCCGCGCTCGAAGCCGCCACCCGCTACATGGCGGCTGAACTCGGCCAGAAGGGCATCCGCGTCAACGCCGTCTCTCCGGGGCCGCTGATGACCCGCGCCGCCTCCGGCATCGCCGGCTTCGACAGCCTGATGTCGGCGGCGGTCGAACGCTCGCCCATGCACAGCCTGGTGACGCCCGAGGATATCGGCGTCCTGACGGCCTTCCTGTTCTCCGATGCCGGACGCCTCATCACGGGCGGCGTCCATTATGTCGACGCCGGCTACAACATCATGGGCTGACACGAGGGGCTGACACGAGGAAACGCCACATGGCAGGCTCCCTTCCGCCTTCCTGGGTCATCCGGGGCCGGCCGCCCGTGCTGCTGCCGGACCCGGCCCCCAGCCACCCCCTGATCGACGGCAAGGAGGAGATTGGTCGCGGCGAGTACTCCATCGTGCTCGACAAGGGCGACGGCGAGCGGGTCTACAAAGTCGTCAGTTCCCCCGCCGACTACTTCCTCTATACCGCCGACGACCGTCCAAAGGGCAAGCATTTCCCGATCGTCTACGCCGACCACGGCATCATCGGTCGCGCCCTGTCGGGTTATCCGTTTCACCTGATCGAAATGGAAAAGCTCTACCCGATCCCCGACGCCTGCGAGGCGGCCGATCTCGCCACCCGGCTGATCGAGCTTTACTGGGCGGCCTGTCAGAACTGGGGACGCCTGGGCATGGACATGGGCCGCATCGCCCTGCACCACCTGACCGTCACGCCCCTCAAATTCGAGGGCAGCATCAATGCCGCGCTCAAGGCCCTGTCCGACTTCGTCGAGGAATACCATGTCCTGCCCGACATCCTCAACACCAACAACCTGATGATGCGCAAGGATGGCACCCTGGTATTTTCCGATCCGGTCTTCATCGCCTGAGCCGGGCAGCGCGACATGAGCCACCGCGACACCCTTCCGCCGCCCTCGCGGCAAGAGTACGGCATCGAACGCCGCGCCGATTTCGACGGCGACGCCTTCGAGCGGGCCATCGCCGCCATGCTGCGCGCCTGCGGCATCCCCGCCGACGAACCCCACACCGCGCAAACCGCGCGCCGGGTGCGCGAATTGTGGCAAACGCGCCTGCTCGACGGCTACGCGCAGGCGCCCGCCCAGGTACTCGGCGAGGGTTTCGCCGACGAGCGCCGGGACATGGTCATCGTGCGCGGCATCGCCGTCCATGGCGTCTGCCCCCACCACCTGCTGCCCTTTCGCGGCCACGCCCATGTCGCCTACGTGCCCGGTGGCGTCCTGCACGGCTTCGGGCGCATCGCGCGCCTCGTAGACGCCCTCGGCCACCGCTTCACCTACCAGGAATGGCTCACGCGCGACATTGCCGAAGCCCTGCTTCGCCACGGCAAGGCCGCTGGCGCGGCGTGCATGATCGAGGCGGAGCAACTTTGCCTGCTGTTCGGCGAAGACCGGCGCGGGGACGAAAGAGTCGTCACCCAGGCATTCACCGGATGCTTCGAGCACTCGCCGGAACGGCGAAGCGAATTCCTGCGCGCCATCGGGTAGCGCCCCCGCCCCTGCCCTCGCCTCATTCGCGCCCCGTGGGCGTGACCTGTTGCAGCAGGCAATACAGCATTTCCCGATCCCTCTGGCTCATTTCCTTCTCGTCGCCATGGGAAAAATGCAGCTTGAAGGAAGCAATCGCCTTGTGGGGATCGCGGATGTCGTAGCCGAGGGCGGACAGGCCGAGCAGGGCATCGAACCCCTCCGGCGGCAATGCGAAAGGCGGCTCGCACCACAGCCCGAAACCCGCCATGGCAAGCTGATGCCACGGGAAAAAGGCGCTTGGGTCGTCCTTGCGCCCCGGCGCCACATCGGCATGGCCGAGGAAGTTGGCGCGCGGAATGTTGTAGCGGGCCCGGAGATCGGCCAGCAAAACCAGCAGGGCATCAATCTGGGCCGGCGGAAAAGGCTCCTCGCCGTTATTGACCAGTTCGATGCCGATCGAGGCGGAATTCATGTCGGTCGTCCCGCCCCAGTACGACTCGCCGGCATGCCAGGCGCGGTGGTTTTCGTCGACCAGTTGCAACATCCGGCCATCGCGCCCGATCAGGTAATGGCTGCTGACCTCGGCCAGCGGGCTGGTCAGGGTGGCAAGCGCCCGCTCCAGCGTATTGCTGCTGGTGTGA
Source organism: Azoarcus sp. (assembly GCA_031258035.1). Taxonomy (GTDB): domain Bacteria; phylum Pseudomonadota; class Gammaproteobacteria; order Burkholderiales; family Rhodocyclaceae; genus WRNU01. The sequence continues at coordinate 8,117 of JAIRNL010000210.1, forward strand.
TGCACGATGACATAGTTGGCCTTGCGGACGCCGAAATTGGGTGACGGCTGCCATTGCGCCATGACGTTGCCGGCTCTCGGCGGCACGCTCACGCAGGCGGTAAAAACCAGGCACAGGGTGAATGACAAAAAACAATACCGGGACAAACGGCGAATCACGGCGGTCGGTTCCTCATTTCAAGTCAGACGTGTCGGCGACGGAGACGGATTGCGCAGTCTAATATACCCGCGCTGGAAAATAAATCACGGACGAATCCCACCCGCATGATTTCCAACGCTGACAGATATGAGCGCAATGTGTCAAATGTTCGCTCACCGGATTCGACGGAACTGATAGAATCCAAAACCGTTTCGATCGGTATCGGGGAAATCCGAACCTCGCCCAATGAATCATACCTCCGCAACCACTCCGGACGCATACCTGCCGCAAGAATGCCTGAAGCATGGCCGCGGCAAAGCCGTCGAATGACAACCGGGGAGAATCACTCTTATGGCTACAAATGCGCACCAAACAAGATTGCACTGGTCCGACGAATACAGCGTTGGAATACCGGAAATAGACGACCAACATAAAATGCTGTTTGAACTGATCGACAGAATCCACACCGCCATCCTCGAGCACAAGGGGACGGCGGCCTGTGTGGAAGTGCTCGATGAACTGGTCGATTACACCCGCATCCATTTCGCGCTGGAGCAAAGCCTGATGCACATGGGCCATTACCCCGACTACGAGGCCCACTGTGCCCTGCACCGCAGCCTCGTTGCCGAAGTCGAGGCCCTGCAAAGCAGAATCCACTCCGGTTCGGCGGCGATCAGCTTCGAGTTGCTGCACTTCCTGCGCAACTGGCTCAGCAAGCACATCATGGGCGAAGACAAGAAATACAGCGAATTCTTCGCCGCGCACGGACACGAAAGCTTCTCCAACTGGGCACAGCGTTCCGACGAAATCATCAACAAACGCCGGAAGCACTGGTGGCAGTTCTGGTAGAGACGCGCCGGAAACGGGCCAACCAGCAATTGACGAAATGAGCAAGGGCAGGCACAGGGGCCTGCCCCTACAAGACAGACATCAGGCCGCCGCGCGGGGCGCGATGTAGGGGCAGGCCCCCGTGCCTGCCCTGCCTGGGACTGCCTGATTGCCAATCATGGGTAGGGTATTTTGAAAACCCCCATAATTGGCGAAATGCGTGGGGCAGGCACGGGGGTCTGCCCCACGTCATTCCGCGCCCCCCTCCCACGTCATTCCGCGCCCCCCTCCCACGTCATTCCGCGCGTAGTCGCGGAATCCATGCGGCGTCTGGATTCCGCGACTTCGCGCGGAATGACAGTCAGGGGCGCTTCGCGCCCTTTGCATGCAATGGCGCCTCATGGAGCAGGTTATACCTGTAATAAATCAGGGTTTCCCTCAGGGCTTCCAGACCACGCTTTGCACATCCAGCTTTTTCGGAATCAGCCTGAGACCATGGAAAGCGTCGGCAATCGCCTGCTGGTTGGCAACCACCTTGTCCGGCAACGGATAAGTG
>JAIRNL010000215.1 GCA_031258035.1 Azoarcus sp.
CGCGCTTTCAGGGCTTCCCCAACCCGCGCCGGTACTGGATCGCTTCGGCCACCTGCATCGCGCCGGGACGGTCGGCATCGCTCAAATCAGCCAGCGTGCGCGCCACCCTGAGCACGCGATGGTAGGCGCGCGCCGACAGGTTGAGGCGCTGCATCGCGGTGGCGAGCAGGGCCGCGCCCGCCGCTTCCGGCGCGCACAGCGATTCGACCCGCCCCGCTTCCAGGCGGGCGTTGGGCACGCCCTGGCGGGACATCTGGCGCGCATGCGCGCGCGCCACCCGGGCGCGCACCTCGGCGCTCGATTCGCCCGCCGCGACACCAGCCAGATCGGCGAAAGGCACGGCGGGCACTTCGATCATGAGGTCGATCCGGTCGAGCAGCGGCCCCGACAGCCTGGCGCGATAGCGGGCAATCTGGGCCGGCGAGCAGACGCATGACTTCGCCGGATGGCCGGCATAGCCGCAGGGGCAGGGATTCATTGCCGCCACGAGTTGAAAACGCGCCGGAAACTCCGCCCGCCGCCGCGTGCGCGCCACGCTGACCGTGCCGGTTTCCAGCGGCTCGCGCAGCGATTCGAGCACCCTGCGGTCGAACTCGGGCAGCTCATCGAGAAAAAGCACGCCATGATGGGCAAGCGACACTTCGCCCGGCCGCGGCAGCGAACCGCCGCCGATCATGGCCGCCGCCGAAGCCGAATGGTGCGGGGCGCGAAACGGCCGCAGCCCCCAGCGCCGGGCGTCGAACCCGCCATCGAGCGACAGCACCGCCGCGCTCTCCAGCGCCTCGTTTTCGTCCAGCGGCGGCAACAGGCCCGGCAGCCGTTGCGCCAGCATCGACTTGCCGCTGCCCGGCGGGCCGAAAAACAACAGCGAATGCGCCCCCGCGGCGGCCACTTCGAGGGCGCGCCGCGCCTGTAGCTGGCCGCGCACGTCGGCAAGATCCGGCACGCTGGCTGCCCCCGCCGCCGGCGGCGCGACGTGCGGCCGGATCGGGCCGTGTCCGGCAAAGTGCGCGCAAAGCGCCAGCAGGGAGTCCGCCGGCAGCACCGTCACGCCCCGCGCGAGCGCCGCTTCGTCGGCGTTGACCCGCGGCAGCGCCAGTGCCCGGCCCGCCTTCCCGGCAGCGAGCGCGGCGGCGAGCGCCCCCCGGATGCCGCGCAGGCTGCCGTCGAGCGACAATTCGCCGCAGAACTCATGGCCTTCGAGCGCCCGCGCCGCGATCTGCCCCGAGGCGGCGAGGATGCCGAGCGCGATCGGTAAATCGAAGCGCCCGCCTTCCTTGGGCAGATCGGCGGGCGCAAGGTTGACGGTGATGCGGCGCTGGGGAAATTCAAAGCGCGATGTCACCAGCGCCGCCCTCACCCGGTCGCGCGCCTCGCGGACTTCGGTGTCGGGCAGGCCGACGAGCGTGAAAGACGGCAGGCCGTTGGCGAGATGGACTTCGACCGTGACCTCCGGCGCGGCAAGGCCGTCGAGGGCGCGGGTGCGGATGAGTGCGAGCGTCATTGTGGGTCTCCATGCGGGGGAGACCCGGATTATGACGAATTATTCCGCAGTCAAGCAAACGACATGGCACGCCGTCGCCTCAGCCCTCGCCGCGCGCCCGTGCTTCGAGCGCCGCCACTTTGGCTTCGAGCGCAGCCAGCCGTTCGCACGCCCTGGCCAACAGCGCGCGCTGCACCTCGAATTCCTCGCGGGAAACGAGATCCAGCCTGGAAAAAGCGCCCGCGACGATGGCCTTGAGGTTTTTTTCGACATCCTGGAGGGGCGTGCCCGCAGCCAGTTCGGAGAGTTTGCCGCCGATTTCATCGACGAATCGCGGAATGGTCATGACATCTGTCTCCCATGGAATCAGGGCGGAAAGTCTAGCACCGCTTTTCCCGCCCCATGCGCGGGCACGGGGCACGATAGACGCCCAGGGCGCACCACAATAGTGCACAAAGCCCGTTCCAGGCGACGCCGCCACCGGCGCGTCACGGCAAAAATACGCGCAACACCTTGATGGAAAAGAATTGTCCACGATTGGCACACTACGTGCATAGCACGCTTCGCCAGGCAAGACTCGATTCATGTCCCCTCTTCGCAAACCATTGGAGATCCACCCATGCGCAAGTCCGTCGCCGCATCCGTCCTCATCGTGGCCCTGCCCCTGGCCGGCGCCGCCCAGGCCGAGGAAGAAGCAAGCCCTTTCAGCGCCAACGTCAGCGTCGTCAGCGATTACGCCTACCGCGGCATCTCGCAGACCGACGAGAAGCCGGCCCTCCAGGGCGGTTTCGATTTCAAGCACGGCAGCGGCCTGTACGTCGGGGTGTGGGGGTCGAACATCTCATGGCTGCGCGACGCCGAATCGGACGTCTCCTCGGGCAGCAGCGTCGAAATCGACCTCTACGCCGGCTATGCCAGATCGTTCGGCGACTTCGGCATCGACGTCGGGGTGCTGCGCTATGGCTATCCGGGCAATTTCGACAGCAGATGGCGCGACGACACCGGGATGAAAGATCCGAATACCGTCGAGGGCTATATCGGCGCATCGTGGAAATTCGTGTCGTTCAAGTATTCGCACGCTTTCACCCATCTCTTCGGCACCCCCGACTCCAAGGGCAGCGATTATTTCGATCTCACCCTTTCCCATGAAATCGTCGAAAACCTGACGCTCAGCGCCCACATCGGCAAGCAGCGCGTCTTCGGCCCCGGCAAGTCGTACAACGACTGGAAGATCGGCGCGACCTACAACCTTGGCGGCTTCGATTTCGGTCTCCATTACGTCGATACCGACATCAGCCACGCCAAGGAAGTGAACGCCGAAAACCGCATCATCTTTTCCATCGGCAAATCCTTCTGATCCTGCCATTCACCACGATCCTCCCCGCGATCCCCCCGATTCACAGGAGAAAACAATGAAATTCGTCAGTGCCATCATCAAGCCCTTCAAACTCGACGAAGTGCGCGAAGCACTTTCCGCCATCGGCGTGCAGGGCATCACCGTTACCGAAGTCAAGGGGTTCGGACGCCAGAAAGGCCATACCGAGCTTTACCGCGGCGCCGAATACGTCGTCGATTTCCTGCCCAAGGTAAAGATCGAGGCCGCCATCCGCGACGACATCCTCGAGCAGACCATCGAAGCCATCGAAAAGGCCGCCTCCACCGGCAAGATCGGCGACGGCAAGATTTTCGTGTTCGATCTGGAACAGGCCATCCGCATCCGCACCGGCGAAACCGGCGCGGACGCGCTGTAACGACACGGAGCGAAGAAAGATGAAAAAGCTTCTTACCACCCTGCTGGCCGCGCTCGCGCTCGCCCTGTCGGGCGCCGCGTTCGCGCAGGAGGCGACGCCGCCCGCCGACGGGCCGGCCGCCGTGACGCAAGCCCCGGCGGCCGAGGCCCCGGCCGCCGAAGCGCCCAAACTGGATAGCGGCGACACCGCCTGGATGCTGACTTCCACGATGCTGGTCATCCTGATGATCATCCCCGGCCTGGCGCTCTTCTACGGCGGCCTGGCCCGCACCAAGAACATGCTCTCGGTGCTCATGCACGTGTTCGTCATCTTCTGCCTGACGACCACGCTATGGTTCATCTACGGCTACTCGCTGGCTTTCTCCAACCCGGAAACCGGCGCGGGCGCGATCCTGGGCAACCTGGACAAGCTCTTCCTGGCGGGCGTCACCACCGAGAGCCTGAACGGCACCATGCCGGAATACGTGTGGGCGGCGTTCCAGGCCACGTTCGCCGCCATCACCACGGCGCTGATCGTCGGCGCCTTCGCCGAGCGCATCCGCTTTTCCGCCGTCGTCATCTTCGCCGTGCTCTGGTACACCTTCAGCTACGTGCCGGTTGCGCACATCGTCTGGGGCGGCGGCTTCCTGGGCGAGGATGGCGCGCTCGACTTCGCCGGCGGCACCGTTGTGCACATCAACGCCGGGGTCGCCGGGCTGGTGGGCGCGTACCTGCTCGGCAAGCGGCTCGGTTTCGGCCGCGAAGCCTTCACCCCGCACTCGCTCACCCTCACCATGGTCGGCGCTTCCCTGCTGTGGGTGGGCTGGTTCGGCTTCAACGCCGGCTCGGCGGCGGCATCCAACGGCCTGGCTGGGCTGGCTTTCGTCAACACCATCATCGCCACCTCCGTGGCAACCCTGTCGTGGCTGGCTGGCGAGTCGATCTTCAAGAGCCACCCCTCCAGCCTCGGCGCGGCCTCCGGCGCGGTGGCGGGTCTCGTGGCGATCACGCCCGCGGCCGGCTTCGTCGGCCCGATCGGCGCGCTGGTCATCGGTCTCGCCGCCGGCCTCGTCTGCCTGTGGGGCGTCAATGGCCTGAAGAAGCTGCTCGGCGCGGACGATGCGTTCGATGTGTTCGGCGTCCATGGCGTGGGCGGCATCCTCGGCGCGATTCTCACCGGCGTGTTCGCGGCGCCCACGCTGGGCGGCACCGGCGCGGCGGATTTCTCCATCGCCAGCCAGTTGTTCGTGCAGATCAAGAGCGTGCTCGTCACCATCGTCTGGTCGGCGGTCGTGGCCTTCCTCGCCTACAAGATCGCCGACGTGCTCGTGGGGCTGCGGGTCACGGAAGAGCAGGAACGCGAGGGGCTGGACATCGCCTC
>JAIRNL010000233.1 GCA_031258035.1 Azoarcus sp.
CGCCATCCCTCAGACGCCGCCGTCCTTCTTTTTCCGCCGCTCGGCCAGATACTGCCGCCAGGCCGCGACCGCCGCGCTCTCCGGCGTGTCCGCAAGATAAGCCGCGAGCATGATGTCGATCTCACGACTGCTCAGGGCGGCGGCGTGGCGGAAGAACTGCTCGAGATCGCGGCAACGGTCGCGCCGGCCCAGCCAGGCGAAACGGACTTTTTCGAGGTCGATCAACGTCGCCTCGAACCCCTCGGCCGTCTCGCGCAAAAACACATGCTTGGGATAAAAACAGGCGTGGATCAACCCGCAGGCATGCAGCCGCCGGGCGATTTCCCCGCAAGCGACGAGCAGGCGCGCGCGCGTCTCCCCGGCAAGCGACGCCCACCCGGCAAGCCATTCACCCATCGCCCGCCAGCCGTCCAGGGCGCGGGTCAGCAGGATCGCGCAATCATCCCTTCTCCCCGCGATTTCCCCCGGCAGGCGGCGGCGGGCGAAAAAAGCGGCGTGGAGCGTCGGCACGCCCTGGGCGCGGAAACGCCGGATGTTGCGGAACTCGCGGGCGAAAGTCGGCTCGCCGCCCGGATGGGCAAGGCCGCGCGTCAAATGGTTGCACTGGCGCTTGAGGTAATACCCCTGGCCGTCCAGATCCAGGCGGCAAACCTGGCTCCATCCCCCCCGGTTCTCGTTGGGAGCATCGACGCTGGTGAGCCGCAGATGCCACAACGCATCGAAACCGGCAAGACCGTGGCGTTCCAGGATGGCGCGATCCGCCGGAGAAATAAAATCCTTCATTGCCCGAAGCTAACAAATTTCCGTCGAACTTTTAAGAGGGTGTTTTCAAACCACGACTGGCGGCAAACGCGATCAAAAAGATGCTCAAAAGCCTCATTGAGCTTGCCCAGTTCCGGCAAGGCCGCCAGCAACCTCGCCTGCGTCCCGATGTCCACCCCCTTGATGCCTTCCAAGAGCTTGCGTTGTTCGGCGAAGTGCTGTTTCAGGTACTGCTCGATGTCACGGTCGATCTCGCCGATCTGCCGTCTCACAAACGCTTGCCTTGTCGTCGTCTCCGAACTGCATCGCGTGCAACTTCGCGTAATGCCCGCCGAGGGCGAGCAGTTCGGCATGGGTGCCGCGTTCGACGATGCGCCCCTGATCCATCACCAGAATCAGGTCGGCGCGCTCGATCGTCGACAGGCGGTGCGCGATCACCAGTGTGGTACGGCCCCGGGAGAGGCGGTCGAGCGCGCTCTGGATGTGGCGTTCGGCTTCGGTGTCGAGCGCCGAGGTCGCTTCGTCGAGAATCAGGATGGGCGCATCCTTGAGCAGGGCCCGCGCAATCGCCAGGCGCTGGCGCTGCCCGCCCGAGAGCGTGATGCCGTTTTCGCCGATCTCGGTATCGAGCCCTTGTGGCAGACGGTCGATGAACTCGCGCGCGTTGGCGGCCTCGGCGACGCGCGCGATGTCGGCGCGCGAGGCGCCGGACAGTTCGCCGTAAGCGATGTTGTCGGCGATGGTGCCGTTGAACAGCGTCACCTGCTGGGTGACGAGGGCGATATGGTGGCGCAGGTTGAGCAGGGTGTAGTCGGCGACGTCGATGCCGTCGATCAGGATATGGCCGCGCGAATGCGGGTAGAAACGCGGAATCAGGCTGGCAAGCGTCGATTTGCCGCTGCCGGAACGACCGACCAGCGCCACCATCTGGCCGGGCGCGATCTCGAAATCCAGCCCGTCGAGCACCCGCTGTTCGTGGCCGGGGTAGCTGAAAACGAGATCGCGCACGACGATGTGGCCCGCCACCCGCTCGCGCGTCACCGCGCCGCTGTCGGGCTCGGGCGGCTCGTCGAGTTGCGAAAAAATGCTCTCGGCGCCGGCCACGCCTTTCTGGATCGTGGCGCTGGTCTCCGATAGCTGCCGGATCGGCTTGGGCAACAACCCCGCCGCGGTGATGTAGGCCACCAGGTCGCCGGCGCTCGCGTCGCCGCGCAGCCACAGCACCAGGAACAGCACCACGGCCATCGCCGAGTAGGTGACCAGTTGCAGGGACGGGGTATAACTCGCGCTGGTCTTGACCATGCGCAATTGTTTTTTCGTGTTCTCGGCGCTGGCTTGCAGGAAGCGCGCCGATTCGTGAGCTTCGCCGCCGAAGCTGCGCACCACCCGGTAGCCGTGGATGGTTTCGGAAGCGACATGGGTGACATCGCCCATGGCGACCTGGATCTGCCGGGCCTGCTTGCGGAACTTGCGGCTGGCTTTGCCGACCATCGCCCCGATCAGCGGCAGGATCGCCACCATCACCACGGTCAGCCGCCAGTTCATCCACAGCAGGTAGCCGAAAAGGAACACCACGGTCAGCCCCTCGCGGATCACGACCTTGATCGCATCGGTGGCGGCGCCCGTGACCATGGTGACGTCGAAGGTGATGCGCGAGATCAGGTGGCCGGAATTGTGCCTGTCGAACCAGGTGTTCGGCAGCCGCAGCAGTTTGTCGAACAAAGCCAGGCGCAGGTCGTGCACGAGTCCGAGCGAGACGCGGGCGATGAAGTAGTTGCCCAGGTAGGAACCCAGTCCCTGCCAGATGGCGATGGCGATGATAGCCAGCGGCACCGCGTGCATCAGGGCGAACCCCTCGAACAGCGGCACGCCGCGCAGCACCGCCTGCGAGGGGTCGACGAGGCCGTCGACGAAATATTTGAGCACCGCGGCCAGCATCGGCTGCGAGGAAGCGAAGATGAGGAAGCCGAGGATGCTGACGCCGAATTGCGCCACGAACGGGCGGATGTAGCCGAGCAGGCGGAAATAGATTTTCAGGCTGGAACGGGGAACGGTCGACATGCGGGGCCGATGCGGCGAATGGAGCGAACGGTGCGCAAAGCGGGCGCGAAGGAGGCGATGTTAGCATGAGGGCCGGGCGTGCCCCGGATACGCATGGCACGCGAAGTCGTATCGGCGCGACGGATCGTCCGCGCCGGCGCGCCTATCCCATCCGCGCCACGGGGGCGCGCTGCATCGGCGGGTTGTTGTCGAAATAGCGCCGGATGCCGCGCAGGATGGCATCGGCCATTTTTTCCTGGTAGGCATTGTCGTTGAGGCGCGCTTCTTCCTCGGGATTGCTGATGAAGGCGGTTTCGACCAGGATCGAGGGAATGTCCGGCGCTTTCAGCACCGCGAAGCCCGCCTGTTCGACAGCGCCCTTGTGCAGGGTGTTGATGTCGCCCAGCGCGGCGAGCACGGCGCGGCCCAGCTTGATGCTGTCGTTGATCGTCGCCGCCTGCGAGAGATCGAGCAGGGTGCGGGCGAGGTGGCTGTCCTGGCGGGCGAGATCGATGCCGCCGATCAGGTCGGATTCGTTTTCCTTCTGAGCCAGCCAGCGCGCCGCCGAACTCGAAGCGCCTTTTTCCGAGAGCACGAAAACTGAACTGCCGCGCGCTTCCGGGCGGACGAAGGCATCGGCGTGCACCGAGACGAACAGGTCGGCCTGCACACGGCGCGCGCGCGTCACCCGTTGAGCCAGCGGCACGAAGTAATCGCCGTCGCGCGTGAGCATGGCGCGCATGCCCGGCGTGTCGTCGATCTTGCGCTTGAGACGGCGCGCGATGCTCAGGGTGACGTTCTTTTCGTAGCTGCCGCGCCTTCCGACCGCGCCGGGGTCTTCGCCGCCGTGGCCGGGATCGAGCGCGATCGTATACAGACGGTTCGCTTTTCGGTTGCTCGTCGGCGGCGTGGCGCGGCGGGCGGTCGCATTTCCGCCCGAAGCGGAAGATTTGCCCGGCGGCGTGTCCGCGACCGGCGCCACGGGCGCGGCGGTCTCCGCGCTCTCGCCCGCCGCCGCGTCCATGGGCGAGGATTTCTGGATCAGAGCCAGCAGGGGATCGACCGGCTCAGTGGGATAGAGGTCGAGCACCAGACGGTGGCCGTACTCGCCGACCGGCGCGAGCGTGAAAACCTGCGGGTTGATTTCCGCCTTCAGTTCGACCACGACCCGCACGACGCCGGGCCGGTTCTGCCCGGCGCGGATGAGCCGGATGTATGGGTCGCCGTCGAGCACCTTGCCGAAGAGATTGAGCAGCACGCTTTCGAGATCGACGCCCTCCAGGTCGACCACGAGACGCCCGGGGTCTTTCAGCAGCAAGTGCTTGAAAGTCAGTTTGTGGCGGCTCTCGAACGTGATGCGGGTGTATTCCGCGGCGGGCCATACCCGCAGAGCCAGCAGGCTGCTGCCGCCGGCGGCCATGACGCCGGCCGGACTGGCGAGCAGGGCGAACGTGGCGCCGGCGTATTTCAGCAGCGCGCGCCGGCTCAGCCGGGAGGGGCCGTCCGTTCTGGTTCCGCCGTGTCCGTAAGTCGTTTTACGCATGTTCGCCCAGCTTCCGTCCTCGCCTGGATCGTCACCACCCGCCCGCCGTCCCGGGCCGCGAAGGCGATGACGACATCGGGCGTCGCCAGATGGGGAAGCGCCTGCCGCGGCCATTCCACGAGGCAGACGCCAGATCCCGAAAAGTATTCGTCGAGCCCGGCATCGAGGAATTCTTCCGGACTCGCCAAACGATAAAAATCAAAATGATACAGCTCTATTCCAGAAACTGCATAAGGTTCGATCAAGGTGTAGGTCGGGCTTTTCACCGTTCCGGCATGGCCCAATGCCCGCAATATACCTCGTGCGAGTGTGGTTTTACCGCTGCCGAGATCGCCTTCGAGCCAGATTTTCAGTCCTGGTTCGAGCGCGGCGGCGAGACGCGCGCCCAGGGCCAGCGTGGCCGCCTCGTCGACGAGCCGCGCGCAAACCGCGGGGCCGTCGTCATCGGGGCAATGAATGAAGGCGATCATGTGGGCGATCCTGCGAAGAGCGTGGCGACGGGCGCGAACCTGGACGAACCCGCCGGGATGCCGCGGCGCTGGCTCGCGGCGGACTGCCATGGCAACATGCGCATTATAAGGGTGCGTCATGCTTTCGGCCGGACGCGCCCGACCTTCGGCGGGCATGCCGGTGCGCGCCCGAAATCTTCAGGGATGGGAGAAATATCAAAATGAACAGGCGGAATTCATCGTTTCTGGCTGGCTCGCTCGCCGCTGTCTGGCTGTGCGGCATGGCGGCTGGCTGCGCGTCCGAGACGCCCGCTTCCGTGGAGGAAAGAGAAAGCACGCGGACAGCCCCCCCCGCCCTCGTCGGCGAAACGCCGGAACCGACGGCGGATGCCCGTTTCGGTTTCGCCGTGCTCGGGCGGCTGGCTGCGGAACGGGAGGCGGGCAACATCCTGATTGCGCCGCGCAACATCCGCACGGCGCTCGCGGCGATCGCCGTGGGCGCGGAGGGCGAGACCGAAAGCGAAATCCTCACGCGCGCGAACCGCTACGACCAGATCGACAACGCGCCGGGCAAAAGCTTCCGTAACGCGCTCCACATATGGGTCTGGCCGGGAGAAGTCCTGAAGGAAGATTTCCGCGCCCATTTCAGGGACGCCCGGATCGACAGCACCGCGCCCGCCGAAGCGCCCGCCGTGGTCAATGCCTACGTGCGCGAGCGCACGGGCGGCAAGATCGACGACATCCTGACAAGTCCGCCGGAAGATATTGGCATCGTGCTGACCACCGTGTTCGATTTCGAGGGGAAATGGCATCTGGCTTTCGATCCGGGGCAATCCCGCGACGACAGTTTTTTCGCCACGCCGCAAACCCCTTCCGCCGCGCGCTTCATGCAGCGGCGCGGAGAGTTTCACTACGCCGAAACGGACGAGGGACAAATCGCGCGCCTGCCGTACCGGGACGATGGCCTGGTCATGACGCTCTTTTTGCCGAAAGCGTCCCTGCGCATCGACGACTGGCTGCGGGGAACAACTGGCGAAGCGTGGCAGACGCTCGTTGAAACCATGGCGCCAAGGGACGGACTGCTGGCTTTGCCGCGCCTGAAGTCCCTCTTTTCCGTGGAACTGGCAAAGCCCCTGCAAGCTGTCGGCATCCGGCGCGCGTTCTCGAAGGCCGCCGAATTCACGGGCATCCTGCAAAATTCGCCGCCCCTGAAAATCGACCGCGTGCTGCACAAGGCCCTGCTCAGGATCGACGAGCAGGGCACGGAAGCCGCCGCCGCGACCAGCATCGCGCTGCGCGCCATGAGCATGCGGATCAACCAGCCAGCGCCCTTCGAGATGAAGCTCGATCGTCCCTTCTTCCTGACCATCGGCGACGCCCCGAACCACAAGATCCTGTTCATGGCCGTGGTGCGGACGCCCGGCGAAGGGCGGGATTGATCTGGTTTCACCCGCCCGGCGCGCGTCGGGCGGGTGTTTCGTCATTCATGCCGCACCCACTCTGGCGGCAAAAGTGTTTTTTCTTTTCGACGAAAGGGACGCAGAAGACCCCCAGGCTGCGATTTATCGCCTGCCATAGGAAGTGCCATAGGAAGTATTGGTGCTCTTCTTGGTGGTGTTGCCGCCAGTCGCGGGCACCGTCGGCACGACCGGCACGACCGGCAAAAACTCCCTCGCGGGTTTGACGCATCTGAACGCAACATACACGCTCAAATAGTTGATCGTCGAAATGATACTGAGGGAGCCTCTGGAGGGG
>JAIRNL010000257.1 GCA_031258035.1 Azoarcus sp.
GCCTCGGAAGAGCTTTCCGGCGCTTACAACGCGCTTCAGGCCCAGGTCGAACAATTGAGCGAGCGTTTTGCCGTGCTGATGGGCGCGCTGCCTGCCGGCGTGGTCGTGCTCGACCGGCAGGACCGCGTCGAGCGGGCCAATCGCGCCGCCGAGCGGCTACTGGGCGACGGGCTGCAAGGGCGGGACTGGCAGACGGTGGCCGCCGCGCTCCAGCCCACCGGGACGCCGGGCGAGATGAGTCTGGAGCACGGCGACGGCGCGCGACGGCTGGCGATTTCCGGCACCGCGCTCGGTTCTGGCGAAGGGCGCATCCTGCTGTTGAGCGACGTGACCGAAACGCACCGGATGCGCCAGGCGGTCGAACGCAATGAACGGTTGGCTGCGATGGGCGAAATGGTCGCCGGCCTCGCGCACCAGTTGCGCACGCCGCTGGCCGCGGCGCTGCTCTACACCGGCAATCTGCGCCAGCCAGAACTGGGGCCGGCCGAGCGCATGAAAGTGGCCGAACGCGCCCTCGAACGTCTGCATTACCTCGAACGCCTGATCCGCGACATGCTGCTCTTTGCGCGCGGCGACAGTCTCGGGCGCCAGGATTTCGATGTCGCCGAACTGGTGGCCGAACTCGTCCATACCCTCGAACCACTCGCCAGGGCGCGACAGATCGCCTTTCGCGGCCATTGCGAGTGCGCCGGCGCCGTCGTGCATGGCGACCGCAAGGCGCTCGGCGGGGCTCTCGCCAACCTGATCGAAAATGCCATCCAGGCCACCGCCGCCGGCGGGGCCGTGAGTTGCGAGGTGACGCGCGCCATCTGCCGCGACGGGTTGGCTGGCGAGGAACTACGCTTCGTCGTCCGCGACAGCGGCCGCGGCATCGCCCACGAATTGCAGGCGCGTCTGTTCGAGCCTTTTTTCACTACCCGCGCCGAAGGCACCGGCCTCGGGCTTGCCATCGCCCGCGGCGTGGCGCGCGGGCACGGCGGCGACATCCTGCTCGAATCCGCGCCCGGCGCGGGTTCCGTCTTTATCCTCACCCTGCCGTTGCTGCCTTCGGACTGGCAATACCACGAACGCCGCAGCGGCGGAGGCGACCGGCGTCGGCGCGGCAATCGCGCCGACCGCCGAAGTCACCAGCCAGAGCCAGAGGCACCCCCCATGGAGAAGGCTGCGGCCGGAGCGCGAACGCCATGATCGAACACCTGAATATCCTGGTCGTCGAAGACGATGCCGCCCTGCGCGACGCGGTCTGTTTCACCCTGGAAGTGGCCGGGCACGGCGCAACCGGCGTCGACGGCGGCCCGGCGGCCCTGGCTGAACTCGAACGCCGGGACTTCAACCTCGTGCTCTCCGACCTGCGCATGCAGCCGATGGACGGTCTCGAACTGCTGGGCGAAATCCACCGCAGCCAGCCGCAGTTGCCGGTGCTGCTGATGACCGCCTATGGCGATGTCGACAAGGCGGTGGCGGCGATGCGTGGCGGCGCCTGCGACTTTCTGATGAAACCCTTCGAGCCGGAAACGCTGCTGGAGAGCGTGCGCCGCTACGCCATGGCGCCGCCGGACGCGGACGATACCATTGCCGAAGATCCCCGCACCCGCAAGCTGCTCGCGCTTGCCGCCAAGGTTGCCGAGAGCGATGCCACCGTGCTGCTCACCGGCGAATCCGGCACCGGCAAGGAAGTCTTTGCGCGCTACATCCATCACCGCTCGCCGCGCCGCGCCGCGCCCTTCGTGGCGATCAACTGCGCTGCCATTCCCGAAAACCTGCTCGAAGCCACCCTGTTCGGCTACGAAAAAGGCGCGTTCACCGGCGCGCAGAGTGGCCAGCCGGGCAAATTCGAGCAAGCGCAGGGCGGTACCCTCCTGCTCGACGAAATCTCCGAAATGCCGCTCGGTCTCCAGGCCAAGCTCCTGCGCGTGTTGCAGGAGCGCGAAGTGGAACGGGTCGGCGGCAAGAAGCCGATACCGCTCGACATCCGCGTGCTGGCGACGAGCAACCGCGACATGGAAAAAGAGATCGCCGCCGGACGTTTCCGGGAGGACTTGTATTACCGGCTGAACGTTTTCCCGCTCCTCATCCCCTCCCTGCGCGAGCGTCCGGGCGACATCGTGCCGCTGGCGCGCCACTTCCTCGCCCGTCACGCCCTGCATGCCGGGCGGCAGGCGTGGTTCTCGCCCGAAGCCGAGGCGCTGCTGACGGGCTACCATTGGCCGGGCAACGTGCGCGAACTGGAAAACGCCATGCACCGCGCCCTGATCCTGACCACGGGCGATACCGTGAGCGCCGAAACGCTGCGCCTGTGCCTGCCGAACTGGACGGACGAAAATGCCGACGGCGGCGCGGAGGGCGTTGGCTCGGAAGGCGCGGCGGCGGTAAATTTTGCCTCCCATGCCGCCGCGCCGCCGTCCGTTGCCGCGCCGAAGGCGGGCAACATGCGCGAACTCGAACGCGAGCACATCCTTGCCACCTTGCGCGAGATGGGCGGATCGCGCAAAAAAACCGTCGAGAAGCTGGGGATTTCCGAACGCACGTTGCGTTACAAACTTCAGCAATATCGAGACGAAGGTTACGATGTCTGAGTGCAAACCGCCGTTGGCATGGCGATTGCTCTGCTATGCTTGGACAAACTGAATCCGCTCCCGGAGCGAGAGAACCATGGATACGCGCGGAATCGAACAGATGCTCTCCGAATTGCGCTCGGTGTCGCAGGCGGCGCAGAACAAGCCCGTCCAGGGCAACGACCCGCCCGCTGGCGGGGTCAGTTTCGCCGAGGCGCTCACCAGCGCGCTCAAGGACGTCAGCGCGGCGCAGCAGGAAGCGCGCGCGATGGCGCAGGATTTCTCCGGCGGCGATCCCGGCGCCAATTTGCAGGACGTCATGGTGAACCTGCAAAAAGCCAACCTCTCGTTCCAGCAAATGGTGCAAGTGCGCAACCGCCTGGTGTCAGCCTATCAGGACATCATGAACATGTCGGTGTGACATGTTTTGTTTTGCCCCGGCTCGCTTCGACGGTTCTCTTGAAAAGGCTCGTCCCAGGCGTGTGCGGCAAGCCGGAATCGTCCCACATGCGCGGCCAGCAGGAAGCGCCTGCGCATATTCGTTCTCC
>JAIRNL010000271.1 GCA_031258035.1 Azoarcus sp.
TTTCGTCTGCCAGATGGCGATCAGGTCTACCAAGGCATCTTCCCGGGTGGGAAGCCAATCTTTGTTGTTGGTCATGTTTGTTTCTCCTCTGCGCATTCCGCGCGGTTGTCGTGAAATAAGGCGTTGATTTACTGTGGAACATCTCCCGTAAACCCCGCCGCCGGGGACGACGGCGGGGGCCGGAAAGGGGCCAATCCCGGCCGGAAAAAAGACAATCCTGGCCAGACAAGGGACAATCCTGACCAGAAAAAAGACAATCCTGGCCAGACAAGGGACAATCCTGGCCAGAAAAAAGACAATCCTGACCAGACAAGGGACAATCCTGGCCAGAAAAAAGACAATCCTGACCAGACAAGCGACAATCCTGGCCGGAAAAAAGACCATCCCGACCGCGTGGACGACGATGCTGATCGCGTGGACGCATGCGGATCATGCAACGTCATGGCATTTTGCCATGGGATGGCGGTCTATGCAACAAACCTACGTCATTCCGCGCGAAGTCGCGGAATCCGGACGCTGCATGGATTCCGCGACTTCGCGCGGAATGACAGGGGTGTGCGTAGGCTGCGTCATGGGGTGTTGCGCGCGGCGTCGCGGAATCTACACGCCGCATGGATTCCGCGAATTCGCGCGGAATGATTTGTAGGGGCCTGCCCTGCCTGGAAATAACGGGACATCGCCCTGCCTCACGGTGACGGGCGGCTGCCTCGTCGGGCCTGCCCTGCCTGGGAATAACGGGACATCGCCCTGTGCATCACCGCCCCCTCCACCCCAGGGAGCCGTCCCGACATCACAATGATTTCCCTGTTTTTGTCAATTTTGAAAACACCCTCTCAGCCGCAATTCGGCGAGCGGAAAACGTGCCAGTTCTCGCCGGGTTTGAGCGGGACGGAAAGTGTCGCCGCCTTTTTTGCGCGGCCGAATCCGGGCAGCGATCCGGGACGGCAGGGGTACGGGGATTTTCCGGCCAGGATCGCCCCCTTTGTCGCGGGTAGCCTCGTCGGTGGAGCGCTTGAGAAGTTTGTCGAATTTCTTGCCGCCGTCGAGTTGGGCGATGGTTTCGCGCGCATCGGCTCCGATCTTGCTCTGGATGTAGCGCAGGCGGAATTGCTATCGGCGCGCGCGGGCGTGGGGCGGCCATTCAAATGGAATCGACGGGGGCTTGCCTCATAACAGCGCGTCCTTTGAGATTCCCCGACGCCTGAGCATCTTGCGCAGTTGCCCCAGCGCTTCGAGCTGGATCTGCCGCACGCGCTCGCGCGTGATGTCGAGCCGGCTGGCAAGCTCTTCCAGCGTGAGCACTTCGTTGTCGCCGATGCCGTAGCGGTGATGGATGATGAAGCGCTGTTTGTCGGTCAGGGCGTCGATCCAGCGGCGCAGCAGGATTTCGACTTCGGCGTTCTGGATGAGCGAATCGGGCGGGTCGATGCTGTCGTCGGCAAGCGATTCGCCCACCGAGAGGGTGGGGTCGATGTCGAGCGGCGCGTCGAGCGACACGGCATGCTCGCCGAAGGCAAGGATGGCGCGCACGTCATCGACGGATTTGTCGAGATGGGAGGCGATTTCGCTGGCTGTGGAGCCGCCGCCGAAGGCGCTGGCTTCGATCCGGCGCTGGGCGCGCATGATCTGGTTGAGCTCCTTGGAGATGTGCACCGGCAGGCGAATCGTGCGCGATTGGTTCATGATCGCGCGTTCGACGTTTTGCCGTATCCACCAGGTCGCGTAAGTGGAGAAGCGAAATCCGCGCTCCGGCTCGAATTTTTCCAGCGCATGGATGAGGCCGAGGTTTCCTTCTTCGACCAGATCGAGCAGCGGAACGCCACGGTTGAGGTAGTGCTTGGCGATGTTGACTACGAGGCGCAGATTGCGCTCGATCATGGTCTGGCGCGCCTCGAAATCGCCGGCGCGCATCCGGCGGGCAAGCACGCCTTCTTCTTCGGCGCTCAACAACGGGTTGGCGCCGATTTCGCTCAGGTAACGCTGGGTGGCATCGCTGAAAAATTCGCTTTCGACGGACGGCAACGGTTGTTCCGCCGAGAACGCTTCCACCTCGGGGGGAAGATCCAGATCCTGGCTTTCGGAAGCATCGGGGCCGACCGGCTCTTCCATGGCGCTCCATCACAGAGGTGGTAGATATTTCAGCGGATCGACCGGTTGTCCTTGTTTGCGTAATTCAAAATGCAGCTTGGGCCGGTCGGCGTCGGTACTGCCAAGTTCGGCGATCTTCTGCCCTTTGGCAACCTTGTCTTTTTCCTTCACCAGTATGGCGCGATTGTGGGCATATGCTGTTAAATAATTGTCATCATGCTTGATGATGACCATCATACCGAGACCGCGCACGGCGCTGCCGGCGTAGGCCACTTCGCCGCCCGCGGCGGCGATGATCGGCGTGCCCGGCGCGCCGGCGATGTCGATGCCCCGGTTGCGCAGCTTGGCGTCTTCGCCCGTGGCATCGTTGAAGGTGCCGATGATCTCACCCTTGACCGGCCATATCCACCCCGTTCCGGCGGGTGCGGCGGCGGTCGTCGTCGGCGTCGTGGCTGCCGCTGGCGTGGAGGGCGTTGCCGTCGGCGCGGGAGGCGTGGTTGCTTCCGCCACGGCGCCCGGGTTGCGCAGGCGCGCCCAGGCTTCGTCCGAATAGGCTTCCTTGCCGCCGCGCGGTTCGCGTTTGACGGCGGGAAGTTCCGTTGCGGGCAGCGCGACGCCGGGCGCCGGCAGGGCGGTTGCGGTGATCGCGCCCGGCGTCGAAGGCGCCAGGGGAATCGCCTCGGCGCCCGGGGGGGGGGCGACGGCGCGCGATACCCGCAGCACTTGCCCGACTTCGAGTTGCTCCGGACGGGAAAGGTTGTTCCAGGCGGCGAGGTCCTGCACGGAAACGCCATAGCGGCGTGAAATCGCATACAGTGTTTCCCCCTGGCGCACGACGTGCCCGCCACCAGGTTGGACTGCCTGCCGCGCCGATGCGCCCGCCGTTACCGGCGCCCTCGAGCGGGCATCGCGCACTGGCGCGTTACTCCTGTGGGTACAACCCGCAAGCAGCGCGAGCGATCCGATGAATCCCACCAAGGCAAGACGTTTCACGAATATCTCCTTGCTCATTCCGTCCCTGTCAGTAATGGCACGAAACGCACGGCATCGCGCCAGCTTTCCCTGAAAACGTTTCCCTGTCGTTCGATCAGCAGCAGTTGCTGATCGGCCTCTCCTACCGGAATCAGCAGTCTGCCATCCGGCGCAAGCTGGTTTTTCAGCGCCGGCGGCACCGACATGCCTCCCGCCGCCACGATAATGGTATCGAAAGGCGCGGCTTCCGGCAGCCCTTGTGTGCCATCGCCACATTTGAGCCGCAGATTGGGCAGGCGCAGTGGCCGCAGATTTTCCCGCGCCCGGTCGAGTAGCGCCCGCAGGCGTTCGACCGCATAAACTTCGCTCGCCACCAGCGAGAGCACGGCGGCCTGGTAGCCACAGCCGGCGCCGATTTCCAGCGCGCGGCCCAGGTGGCGGCCTTCGCACAGGATTTCGATCATGCGCGCCACGACGAAGGGCTGCGAAATCGTTTGCTGCAAGCCGATCGGCAGCGCGCAGTCGTCGTAGGCGCTGAAAGCCAGTCCCTTTTCGACGAATTGGTGCCGGGGAATCGTCGCCATCGCGGCAAGTACTTTTTCGTCGCGGATGCCTTGTTCCCGCAGGCGTTCGACCATCCGCGCCCTGGCTGGGGCGGCATTGGGGGTTCGCGGAGGATTCATCGCCTCGCACTCATCGCAGCAGCCAGTCGGCCACCGTGCAGACTTGCGCGGTATGGGTCAGGTCGATCCGCAGAGGCGTGATCGACACCGTGCCGTTCGCCACGGCGTGGAAATCCGTGCCTTCGCCCGCGTCGGCGGCCGGGCCCGCCGCGCCGACCCAATAGACGGTTTCGTTGCGCGGCGTCGTGCCGCGCACCACCGGCTCGGCCTTGTGGCGGCGGCCCAGGCGGGTCACGCGCGGCTGGCCCAAGTCATCGTAGGGAATATCCGGCACGTTGACGTTGAGCAACACCGGCTCGCGGAGCGGGCTCCGCACAAAGCGGTCGACGAGATCAATCGCCACTTTCGCCGCCGCCGAGAAATCGCTGGCGTCGCGGCTCACCAGTGATACCGCAAACGATGGCACGCCCAGCAGGTAGCCCTCGGTGGCCGCCGCGACCGTGCCGGAATAAACCGTGTCGTCGCCCATGTTGGCGCCGTGGTTGATGCCGGAGATCACCATGTCGGGCAGCTCGTCGAGCATGCCGGTCACGGCAAGGTGCACGCAGTCGCTGGGCGTGCCATTGACGTAGTAGAACCCGTTGGCGGCCCGGCGCAGGGTCAGGGGCCGGTCGAGGGTGAGGGAATTGCTCGCGCCGCTGCGATCGCGTTCGGGCGCGACGACTGTGACTTCGGCCACCTCCGTGAGCGCCTGCGCCAGCGCCGCGATTCCGGGGGCGAAATAGCCGTCGTCGTTACTGACCAGGATGCGCATTTCGACTTGTCTGCAAGGGACCTGTTGCCACGGAAACGGGTGATGCTAGCACATGGCGGGCCCGCCGGAGACGAACGGCGCGCCTTGTGCGCCACAGGCGGATTTGCTTTCCGGAAGTGCGCCGGTTTCGGTATCGAAGCCGATTTCCTTGAGGTGGAAAGCCAGGGCCGCGTCCATGGTGTCGACGTGATTGTCGAACCACGGGGGCAGTTCTTCGAGCAGCCGGCGGCCAAGGAAGGCATCGCCTTTTTCGACCCGCCGGCGCACGTCATTCATCACGTCCAGCACGCGGTCGTGTTCGGCGTGATGACAGGCGGGGAAATTCACCGCTTCCATCCAGCGGTTCTCTTGCTCGAAATGCGCGGCGGTGTGCTCGATGAAGGCGTCGAGCCGCGCGAGGAAATCTTCCGGCGCGGCGGCAGTCAGTTCGTTGCAGAACGCGATGAATTCGCGGTGCGTTTCGTCCATGCGGGCAATGCCCAGCCCGTAGCGTTCGCTCCATTCCATGGCGCGGTTTCCTTCGTTCGGTTGGCGTTCCCGTGGCCGCGGCGGGAGGGAAGGCCCGCGCGGTCACGCTGTCATTTGATGACTTTCAGGTGCGAACCACGCGGCGGCTGCGGACGATCGTCGGGCGGCGGGCGATCGTCTTCCGGCTTGCCGGCGACGGGCGTGTCGGCCGGTTCGCTCAGGGGCTCGAATGACATGCCCTGCCCGTTTTCGCGGGCGCAAATCGACGTGACGTTGCCGACCGGCACCACGATGTGATGCGCCACGCCGTTGAAGCGGGCCTGGAACGTCACCTGTTCGTTGTCCATCACCAGTTGATGGGTCGCTTCGGGGCCGATGTTGAACACGATCTGGCCGTCACGGGCATAGCCGACCGGTACGCGCGTGCGTTCGTCGACCCGCACGGTCATATAGGGGGTAAAGCCCTGGTCGACGCACCATTCGCGGATGGCGCGCATCAGGTAGGGTTTGGTGGAAACCATGGCGAGTACCCTTTTTGGCCGCCGCTTTTCAGCGTCGCATGACCTTTTCGGACGGGGTCAGCGCGTCGATGAAACCTTGCCGGCTGAAAATGCGCTCCGCGTATTTCATCAGTTGCGAAGCGGCCTTGGGCAATTCGATGCCGTAGTGTTCGAGCCGCCACAGCAGCGGCGCGATCGCCACGTCGAGCATCGAGAACTCATCGCCGAGCATGAACTTCTGCTTGGTGAAAATCGGCGCCAGCTGGATGAGGTGGTCGCGCACATGGGCACGCGTCTTGTCGACACCTTTCTGGTTGGCTTCGAGCGTCGGAATGTGCTCGAACAGCTCGTGCTCGAAGGTATGCAGCAACTGGCGCGCCCGCGCCCGCATGATCGGGTCGGGCGGCATCAGCTGCGGGTGCGGGAAACGTTCGTCGATGTACTCGTTGATGATGTTCGACTCGTAGAGGACGAGATCGCGGTCGACCAGCACCGGCACCCGATTGTAGGGATTGATGATGGCGATGTCCTCGGGTTTGTTGAAGAGGTCGACGTCGATCACTTCGAAATCCATGCCCTTTTCATAGAGCACGATCCGGCAGCGGTGACTAAAGGGATCAGTTGTGCCGGAATAAAGATTCATCATGGCTTGGCGACTCCGGGGGTACAAAAAACGAGCGCACCGCGCAACGATTCGCGCGGTGCGTAACGGGTTGGAGGGAGGTTAGAGGGGTCAGGCCGTGCAAGGCTCCGGTCAATGAATGTCCTTCCAGTAGTTCTTGCCCAGTTTGTGCGTGAGCACGTAAAAACCGGCAAGGAAAATGAGGACGAAGATACCGATCGTCTTGCGACTGTCCGCATTGGGTTCCCCCATCCACACCAGGAAAGAGACGAGATCGGCCACATCCTGCCTGTATTCGTCCTCCGAGCGCGTTCCCGGCTTGGCGAGGACGAGGCGGTTTTCCTTGTGGCCGTTCTCGCCGATGACTTCTTCCAGGGTCTGCACGCCTTGTCGATCCCATAGCGCATGCGGCATGCCAACGCTGGCAAAGGCCACGTTGTTCCAGCCGGTCGCCCGATCCTTGTCCTGGTAGAAGCCGCGCAGGTAGGTGTAGAGGTAGTCGGCGCCCTTGGCGCGCGCGATCACCGAGAGATCGGGAGGCACGGTGCCGAACCAGGCCTCGGCGTCCTCGCGGTTCAACGCGACTGTCATCATGTCGCCGACTTTGTCGCCGGTGAACAAGAGGTTTTCGGTGATCGTCTTTTCGTCGAGACCGATTTTCTGCAACTGGTTGTAGCGCACCAGCGAAGCGCCATGACAGTTCAGACAGTAATTGACGAACAGTTTGGCGCCGTGCTGGAGGTTCTTCTGCTCGGTGCTGACCGGCGCCTTGTCCAGATGCACCTCTTCGGAGGCGGCAGCCAGGGCCGGGACGAACAGGGCGAGGGTGGCAAGACGCTTGAGGAGCTTGATTACACGCGTTTTCATTTGAACGTCACCCTTTCCGGAACCGGCTTGCATTTGTCGATCTTCGACCAGTACGGCATGGTCAGGAAGAACAGGAAATAGTAGAAGGTGAAGATCTGCGCGATAACGGCGCCCGGCAGCCAGCTCAGGCCAAAGAAACAGTATTCCGGTACCTGGGCGCCCAGGTAACCGAGGATCAGGAACCCGATCACGAAGATGGTGAGCAGGGTCTTGAAGATCGGGCCGCGATAGCGGATCGATTTCACCGGGCTGCGGTCGAGCCAGGGCAGGAAGGCGAGGATCACCACGCCGCCGCCCATGGCGATCACGCCCCACAGCTTGGCGGGAATGACCCAGAAGAAGTTCCACACCATCGCGCGCAGCATCGAGTAGAACGGCGTGAAGTACCACACCGGGGCGATGTGATTCGGCGTCTTCATCGGGTCGGCGGGCAGGAAGTTGTTGGCTTCCAGGAAATAGCCGCCGCCTTCGGGCCAGTAGAATACGACCGCGAAGAAGAAGAACAGGAAGATGACGATGGCGGGAAGATCGTGCCCGATCGTGTAGTACGGGTGGAACGGGATGCCATCGAGCGGAATGCCTTTTTCGTCCTTGAATTTCTTGATTTCGACGCCGTCCGGGTTATTGGAGCCGGTCTCGTGCAAAGCCAGGACGTGCGCGACGACCAGTCCGATCAGCACCAGCGGCACGGCGATGACATGGAAGGCGAAAAAGCGGTTCAGCGTCGTGTCCGAGACGACGTAGTCGCCGCGGGCAAGCACCGAGAGGTCGGGGCCGATGACGGGGATCGCCGAAAACAGGTTGAGGATCACCTGCGCGCCCCAATAGGACATCTGCCCCCACGGCAGCAGATAGCCCATGAACGCTTCCGCCATCAGGCACAGGAAGATCAGGACGCCGAAGATCCAGATCAGTTCGCGCGGCTTGCGGTAGGAGCCGTAGAGCATGCCGCGGAACATGTGCAGGTATACGACGATGAAGAAGGCCGATGCCCCCGTCGAATGCATGTTGCGGATGAACCAGCCGCCCGCGACATCGCGCATGATGTACTCGACGGCCGCGAACGCGCCCGGGATGCCGGCGGCGTTGAGGTTGCCGTCCGGCTTGTAGCTCATGGTCAGGAAAATCCCGGTCACGACCTGGATGACGAGCACCACGAGGGCGACGGAGCCGAAGAAATACCAGAAGTTGAAGTTCTTCGGGGCGTAATACTCGGACAGATGCGCTTTCCACAGGGAAGTCAGCGGAAAGCGGGCATCGAACCATTCCAGCAGACCGCCGAGGCGACTGCCGTCCGACTGGTATTTCGGGTAATTGCTGTTGCCGGCCATGCTTTATGCCTCCCCGGAAGAGCCGGAATCGTCGCCAATGAGGATTCGGGTCGCGCTCAGGAACTTGTAAGGCGGAACTTCGAGATTCGTCGGCGCCGGCTGTTGCTTGAACACGCGCCCGGCGAGGTCGAACTGCGAACCATGGCAGGGGCAAAGGAAGCCACCCTGCCAGTTTCCTTCCGCGGGCTTGTCCGAAGGCGAACAGCCAAGGTGCGTACAGATACCGATCACGACGAGGTAATCGCCGCCGTCCGCGCTGGTCTCGGGGTTCGGATTCGGGCGCGCCCGCTGCGGGTTCGTGGCATATTCGGGCTGCTGGGGCTTCTCGGAATCGGGATCGGCCAGGCTGTCCTTCAGCGCGGCGAGCGATTCGAGCATCTCCTTGGTGCGCCGCAGAATCCATACCGGCTTTCCGCGCCATTTCACGACCATCTTCTCGCCCGCCTTGAGCTGGCTGATGTCCGCCTCGACCGGCGCGCCGGCGGCTTTCGCGCGCTCGGACGGCGCAAGGCTGGCCACGAACGGCACCGCCGCCGCCGCCACCGCCACGCCACCGGCAGCGGTCGTCGCCAGGATGAGGCTCCGGCGCTCGCTGTCTACTTTCTGGTCACTCATGATCCCTTCCCTCTGTCCCGTCCAGAACGAAAATCCGGAAAAACCGTGAAATTATAGCCAATGCCCCCCGGCAGGAGAAGCAAAACGGGGAAGGTGCGGGTGAATGCCACATTCCGCTCCCCCGGTAGCCCGCCCCGGCCCGCCCGCATCATGGCCGATCCGGGAAAAAGGCAAGCCGGAAGCCGAAATACGCGAGCCCGCCGGAAGGCGCCGTGGAAGAACGGGCCGACGACCGCAGATCCCCGGCATCGCTGTTCCAGCTTCCGCCCCGCAGCACGCGGGCGACGCCTTCGGCGGGCCCCCGCGGGTTCGTTGCCGGCCCCGGGACATAATGCCCGTACCTGTCTTCCACCCATTCCCATACATTGCCGTACATGTCGTACAAGCCCCACGGATTCGGCTGTTTTTCTCCCACCGGGTGCGTCTGCCGCCGCGCGTCGTCCGTGCGCTCGTGCGAATTGTCCCAATACCACGCGACGTCCCCGAGCCGCGCGGCATCGTCGCCGACGGCGTATTTCGTCCCCGCGCCCGCCCGCGCGGCATACTCCCATTCCGCTTCCGAGGGCAGCCGATATTTGTCCGTGCCCTCTTTCTGGTTCAGGCGGCGGATGAATGCCTGCGCATCGTCCCAGGACACATTCTCGACCGGGCGCTCATCGCCCTTGTGCTCGCTCGGGTTTTCTCCCATCACCGCCACCCACTGCGCCTGTGTCACCTCGTGCCGCCCCAGGTAGAACGGGCGGGAGATCGTCACGCGGCGGCGGGGCTTTTCCCAGTCCGGGCACCGGTCGTCGCTCTCGCCGCAGCCCATGGTGAATTCCCCGGCGGGGACGAGCACGAACGTCATGCCGACGGAGTTTTTTCCCTCGCCGGGGAAAAGCAGGAAGCAGCCGCCGACGCTCAGGAGCGCCGCCGCGGCGAACAAGCCCGCCACGGCCCGGCGCGCGCCGGAACGATTTTCGGAAAACCAGGGTTTCATAGTGGAACGTCCTCCGGATGAATCGCTCTGTGCGCCTCATGACAAGGTGCGCCGCTCGGCCAGCGCCTGCGCGACGGTGCCGATGTCGGAGTATTCGAGTTCGCCGCCGACCGGCACGCCGCGCGAGAGCCGGCTGACCGTCAGGCCACGCGCGGCAAACAACGAGGCGAGGGTGATCGCGGTCGCCTCGCCCTCGTTGGTGAAGTTGGTGGCGAGGATCACCTCCCGCACCTGACCGTCGTCGGCGCGGGCGATCAGGCGTTCCAGCCCCAGTTCGCGCGGGCCGATGCCGTCGAGCGGCGACAGCCGCCCCATCAGTACGTAGTAAAGACCGTCGTAGGATCGGGTCTGCTCGATCATCGCCAGGTCGGACGGCGTCTCGACCACGCACAGGCGGCTTGCGTCACGGCGCGGATTGGCGCAACGCGAACAGAGTTCCTCTTCGGAAAACATGTTGCAGCGCGCGCAATGGCGCAGCGCCGCAAGCGCCCGTTCCGTCGCCCGAGCCAGCCGCGCCGCCCCGGCGCGGTCGCGTTGCAGCAGATGGTAGGCCATGCGTTGCGCCGAACGCGGCCCCACGCCGGGCAGGCAGCGCAACGCGGCAATCAGTTCGTCGAGACTCGAAAGCGCGGCCATCAGAACGGCATCTTGAAACCTGGCGGCAGGTTGAGCCCGGCGGAAAAGCCGGACATCCGCTCCTGGGTGACGTTCTCCACCTTGCGCGCGGCGCTGTTGACCGCCGCCGCCACCAGGTCTTCGAGCATTTCCCGGTCGTCCATCACCGAGGGGTCGATGTTTACCCGCCGCACTTCGTACTTGCCGGTCATGACCACTTTCACCATGCCGGCGCCGGACTCGCCCTCGATTTCGAGCGCCGCGATCTGATCCTGCATTTTCTTCATGTTTTCCTGCATTTGCTGGGCCTGTTTCATCAGGCCGGCAAGTCCGCCTTTCATCATGCGAGAACTCCGTGAGAGGTAAAGGAATTGATGCTACAGCAATATGACCGTATCTTCGTTCAGGCTGGCATCGAAACGCTCGATCAATTCGAGCACGAAAGGGTCGCTTTCGAGCGCCGCCACGGCCTGGGCATGGCGCTCGCGGCGGTCGAGTTCGTCGCGCTGCGCCGGGGTCTGCCCGGCGATGGCGCCGACTTCGAGCCGCAGTTTCATCGGGCGCCCGAGGGCGCGGCTCAGTTCATCCCCGATGCGCGTCGGTACGGAGGCATCGAGTTCAAACAGGTGGCGATGCGTCTCGGAGAGCCGCAGATGCAAGTCACCGTCGACGCAACCGATCCATTCGCAATGCTGAGCCAGCTCCCGCGTCATGCCGGAGAGCCCGAGCGCCCGCACGACTTCGCGCCAGTCGGCGCGCGCCAAAGCCGCCGCGACCGCCGCTTCGTCGCCGGAGGGCTCGCGCCGTGCGGCAGCTGTCCGCGGCGCGGCGGGCGCGGTCTGCTCCGCGCCGGGGACGGGGTCTTCGGCGCGTTCCCGCCCGGCAGGCATGTCGGGAACCTGCGCCGTCGCCTCGGGCGGCAGCGCCTCCCAGGGCGGCGGATCGCCGCGCCGACCCGACCCGGATGGCGCGGCGGCGGGGGGCGTCTCTCCCGAAACAGGCGCAACCGGCGCGGCCTTTCCTGTCGGCGCGGGCGGGACGGGCAACACCCGCGCCTTTCCCCCCGCGCCACCGCCGGCGGGCGGAGAACCGGATGCCGGGGGCTGCTCGGGACGAAAAGCCAGCAAGCGCAACAGGCTCATGGTAAAGCCTGTGTATTCGTCGGGAGCCAGAGCCAGTTCGTCCCGGCCACGGATGGCGATCTGGTAAGCCAGTTGCAGGTATTCGGCGTCGAACTGCCCGGCATGGACGGACAAATGCGCGCGCTCCTGCTCGTCGGCCACGGCGGCGGGCGCGAATTGCACCAGCGCCACCCGCGCCAGCAGCGACGCCAGCGCCTGCAAGGCGGCATCGAACGACAGGCTGCGCGCCGCCATGCCGTCGGCCGCCGCGATCAGGGCATCGGCGTCGCCCGCAGCCAGCGCGTCGAGAATCGCATACAGGTGATCGTCGCCCACGGCGCCGAGCATGTTCGTGACCTGTTCTTCGAGCACCCGGCCCGCGCCGTGGGCAATGGCCTGGTCGAGCAGCGAGAGCGCGTCCCGCATCGACCCGGCGGCGGCGCGCGCGAGATGGCGCAGCGCGCCGGCCTCGAACGGCACCGCCTCGGCTTCGAGGATGTGCGCGAGATGCTCGACGATTCCCCCTGGCGGCATCTGCTTGAGGTTGAATTGCAGACAGCGCGACAGCACCGTGACCGGGATTTTCTGCGGATCGGTGGTGGCGAGAATGAATTTGACATGCTCGGGCGGCTCTTCGAGCGTCTTCAGCATGGCATTGAAGGCGTGCCCGGTGAGCAT
Organism: Azoarcus sp.; assembly: GCA_031258035.1. Lineage (GTDB taxonomy): Bacteria > Pseudomonadota > Gammaproteobacteria > Burkholderiales > Rhodocyclaceae > WRNU01. The sequence goes on from JAIRNL010000271.1 coordinate 12,294, forward strand.
GTGGACTTCGTCGATCATGTAGACCTTGTAGCGCCCCGCCACCGGCGCATACACGGCGCGATCGAGCAAGGCCGCCATGTCGTCGACGCCCCGGTTGGAGGCGGCATCCATTTCGACATAATCGGGAAAGCGGTCGGCGTCGATGGCGCGGCAGGCATCGCACTGCCCGCAAGGCGTGGCGCTCACGCCGGCCTCGCAATTGAGCGCCTTGGCGAGAATGCGCGAGATCGTGGTCTTGCCCACTCCGCGCGTGCCGGTAAAGAGCCAGGCGTGGTGCAGCCGTCCGGTGGCGAGCGCATGCGTGAGCGCGCGGACGACGTGCTCCTGCCCGACCAGCGTCTCGAACGATTTGGGCCGCCATTTGCGCGCCAGGACCTGATAGCTCATGGCGCGGATTCTACCGTGCGCGAACGGCAAAAGGGCGCCGCATGGCGCGCCCTCGTATTCGGGGTGGCGAGCCCGACCCCCGGCACTTGCAGGGAACGGCTGTGGCTGCTGCCTTCCGGCCCTGACCAGGTTCACCGCGCTGCAATGCGGGGAGACCCGCCACGGGGCGGGATTATACCGAAAAACGGGACATTCCGCGCCCAGGCCGCCGCGCCTTGCGCGCGGCATCAAGTGAGGCTGCTTCTCTTCTCTATAACCATATCCATAAAACTTCTACGCCGGGCCGCCCATCTCATTGACAAAAACAGACGCTGCTTGTTACGGTGCGCCGCATGCGTTTTTCCCTGCCCGGCTCCCCTCGTCCGTCCATCTTCCGCCGCCAGCAGCGCCGTCTTGCCTGGCTGGCGGTGTTGGTACTCTGCCTGCAACTGCTGGCTTTCGGCTTCGGGCAGGTTCACGCGGCAAAGCGCCAGGCCATGGCGTCCTTGTTCGCGGCGGATATTTGCCACACTTCTTTCGGCCTTGACGCGGGCACAGATGAAAACGAGGCGCCCGCATCGTCGACGGACGCCGACGGGCATTGCCCGTTCTGCCGCCCTGCCTCGGCGAACATCATGGCGCCCGCGCCGGATGCGCTGTCTTTTCCTTCCCCTGAGCCGACGGCATTCTTCGTGCCCGCGGTCGATGCCGGGTTGCAACCGAGCGAACCAGATTCGCTCCATGCGCCCACGCGCGCGCCGCCCCCATTTCCCGGCTGATTCCATCCCCGCAGTTCGACGCGACCGCAACACGCCTTTTGCCCTGGCGTTTGCCCGGCGCGCCTGCCTGACGTATTTGCCCGACGTGCCTGCCTGACGTCCGCCTTTCCTCGTCGACCCCACGCGGACGACGCGCGGTCGTTCGCCCAGGCATTGACGGGGCATCCACTCATTCCACTCTCGAAATGGAAGGAACAACCGTGAGAAAGCATCTGATTGCCGCATCCATCCTGGCCCTGTCCGCGACCGGCCCCCTGGCCCATGCCGCCACGAGCAGCTATGAAGTCATCACCACCTGGCACGAACCCGATACGCAGCCGAACGACAGCATCTTCATCGGGACTTTCGACCACGATCCCGCGACGCACGCGGTCTCCAACCTCCAGGGCATATTGAGCGAATCCATGTCCGACGGCGGCGGGGCCGGCTACCCCAACGACAACATGATCTGGCTGGATCTCGGGTATCAACTGGTTTCCTGGCATGACGATGCGCTGGGCGGCACATTCGCCGCGACATTCAGGAACGACAACACGAACACATTCTGGACCGGGCTTGGCGGCGACGGCTGGTCGCCCGAAGCGGGCGTCGCCGTCGGCGGGGTATATGACGGTTTTCCAGCCCCCTTGCGAAATCCGGGCAATGCCTACGCCCTGATTTTCGTACCCGACGATCCCACGGCTTCCTTGACCCAGGCGCAGATCGACAGGCTGGCCTATGCCGATTGCGCGCCAGGCGGCATGATGGGCGCCGTTTGCATGACTGGCACCAGCGCGGCGGGCCATGGCGCCATCGGCACAATGAGCGGCTATCCGGTCTCCCAGATCATCACGGCCGCGCCGGTGCCCGAACCGGAAACCTACGCCATGATGCTTGCCGGCCTCGGCATCGTGGGAGGTATCGCCCGCCGCCGCGGACGGTTCTGAAGAAATCCCTCCGCGTCCCGAAGCGGCAAGGCATGCGCCTTGCCGCTTCGCCATGCCCCTCACTCCCTCCAAGGAAATGATCATGCCGTTCCACTGCCCGCGCGGACTTCTGGCGATTCTCGTTCCGCTGTTCTCCGCATTGTCCCTTTTCACCACGCCCGCGCACGCCCAAACGCCCGTATCGAAACCCGCCACGCCGGAACGACAGGAAGAGGCACAAACCCGGCAACATACCGACCCATCGTCCGCCCCCGAATCCGCCGCGCATGAATTGCCCGCCGTGATCGTTACGGACACGGCGATAAGTGGCGCGATGAATGCCTACTCCCTGCCGCGCTCGAAATTACGCGAACGGCGTTCGGCGAACAGCGATACCGCCCGTCTGCTCGAAAACGCGCCGGGTGTTTTCAGCTACGCCGCCGGCGGCATTTCCAGCCTCCCCGTCGTCCGCGGCCTGGCTGACGACCGTCTGCGCACTTCCGTCGACGGCATGGATCTCATGTCGGCCTGTCCGAACCACATGAATCCCGCGCTGTCGTACATCGCCCCTTCCAAAGTTGCGGCGATCACCGTCTACGCGGGCATCGCCCCGGTCAGCGAGGGCGGCGACAGCATCGGCGGCGCGATCAAGGTCGAATCGGCCACGCCCCGCTTCGCCGCGCCGGACGGCGGCATCCTGGCTGAAGGGGAGGTGGGCTATTTTTCGCGCAGCAACGGACATGCCCGTGGCGCCCATCTGGAAGCCAGCATCGCCAACACCTGGCTCAACCTGTCATACAGCGATTCCTGGTCGGAATCCGACAACTACCGGGCAGCCAGGGGTTTCAAAAAACCAGGCATGTGGAAAAACATGGGCGCACACCCCATCCGGGATGACGAGGTCGCCTCCAGCGCCTACGGCGGCGCCCGCAACCGCGACGCGGGCATCGCGCTGTCCCTGTCCCGCGATCACCTGTTGCGCTTCCAGTATGGCGAGCAATATCTCGATTACGAAAACTTTCCGAACCAGCGCATGGATATGCTCGCAAGCCGTCCGGACGCCGATCCTCTCAATGCCGGGGGTTATGTCATAGACAAAGACAAGCCCTCGAACATCAACCGCACGCTGAATCTGAAATACGCGGGGCGTTACGAATGGGGCAGCCTGGAAGCCGGCGTTTTCCGGCAAACCCTGCGACATCACATGGAGATGAACCCCGAACGTTTCATGGCCATGTTGATGCCGATGGACGCACAGGCCACCACGGTCGGCGGCACACTGAAACTCGGTATCCCGGTCGCGTCGAACCATCTGTTGAACGTGGGCGGCGATTTCCAGGACTACCGCCTCGACGACTGGTGGCCACCCATCGGAATATCTCCCGGCTCGATGTGCTGCGACGACTTCTGGAACATCCGCGACGGCAGGCGGAAACGAGTGGGCGTGTTCGCCGAACTGGAAACCCAATGGAATCCCGCGTGGCAAACCCTGCTTGGCATTCGCGGCGGACTGGTCGAGTCGGATGTCGGCGGGATCCAGGGGTATAGCGACCGGTACGCAAACGACGCCAACCGTTTCAACCAGCTCGATCACGACAAGACGGACAGGCATTTCGATTTCACGGTACTGGCCAGATTCACGCCGGATTCACGGCAGGACTACGAATTCGGACTGGCGCGCAAGACCCGTTCGCCGAGCCTCTACGAACGCTATCCGTGGTCGACGAACGCCATGGCCGCGGTAATGAACAATGTCGTGGGCGACGGCAATGGCTACATCGGAAATATCCGCCTCGAACCGGAGATCGCCCACACCCTGGGCGTCAGTGGCGCGTGGCACGACGCCGAAAAAGCGCGCTGGGAGTTCAAGATCAGCGGTCACATCACCTACGTGAAGGACTACATCGACGCCCGGCGCTGCCCCGCGACCCTGGGCGGCGTCTGCGCGAGCCTCCCGAACGGCACCGCCACGGATCGCCACGTCCTGTTGCAATACGTCAACCAGGATGCGCTCCTCTACGGCATCGACATCACCGGGCACACCTGGCTCGGCGAGGCCACGCCCATTGGCGGTTTCTCGATCCAGGGCGCCCTGGGTTATCTGCGCGGCAAGAACCTGGGCACCGGCGACAGCCTCTATCACATCATGCCCGCCAACGCGAAACTGGCTTTGCGGCACCGGCTCGCGGGATGGATCAACACGCTGGAGATGGTCTCCGTTTCGGCCAAAAAGCGCGTTTCCCGGGTACGGAACGAAATGCCCACGCCGGGCTATACCTTGTTCAACCTGAGCACCGCTTACGCCTGGAAGCATTTCGGCGTGGAGCTGGCTGTCGAGAATCTGTTCAACAAATTCTATTACCAGCCGCTGGGCGGCGCCTATCTGGGCCAGGGCAACTCGATGGCGCTCAATGCCATTCCCCATGGCATGGTCGTGCCGGGCCGGGGCCGCTCGGTCAACGTCGCGCTGAACGCCCGGTTCTGAGAGGGTGTTTTCAAGCCAGGGCGGGCGGCGGGCGGGCGCACAGGCCGCGCCGGCGGCGTCGGACTGCCCTCCCTGAAAACGACTAGGGAGGTTTTTGTAAACCTCTATAGTGGTTTACAAAAACGACTATAGTGGTTTACAAAAACCACTATAGTCGTTTTCAAAAATCTCCCTAGTCGTTTTTGAAAACCTCCCTAGTGGTTTACAAAAACCTCCCGTTTGAACGCCACGATACAAGCTTGCGTCCCGCTTACTGTAGGGGCGAAAAATTTTTCGCCCTTGCATTGCGTCCCGCGCGGCGGGCCTGATCGCCAATCATGGGTAGGGTATTTTGAAAACACCCTCTGATGCGGGCGGGCGTCGGCCTCACCGCGCCGCGATGCGGGGAGGCCCGCCGCGGCTCGGGTTTGTGACCGCGGACGCGGGACATTCAGCGCCCATGCCAATAGCGCGGCGCGACCTCTCGCCAGGCGGTGGCTTCCAGCCTGCCGCCGCGCGCTTCGAGCAATACCGTCCCGCCGCTGTCCGTGCGCAGGTTGCGG
>JAIRNL010000110.1 GCA_031258035.1 Azoarcus sp.
GCTGGAAATCCACGGCGCGGATGCGGATGAAGCCGACGGCGCGGCGCCGGTTTTCGTCCTGCGCGAAGGCCATCTCACCCTGGACGGCACCTCGGCGCGCCTTTCCCTGAACCAACTGACGGCGGATCTGCCGCAAGGGCGCATCGAAGCCACGGGCGAAATCGACGCGGCCCCACCGTTCGCGCTGCGCCTGGACGGACGGCTGGCAGCCGAAGCGTTCGCGCTCGAACTCGATGCCGGAGGCAGTCTCGCCGAACCCCTGCTGCGGCTGCGGGCACAGGGCCACGGCGCGCGGGGACAGGCAACGGTCGTGGCGACGCCCTTCGCCGCGCTGCCGCTGAAAACGTTCGAGATCGAAGCCGACGATGTCGACCCCGCCGCCTTCGCGCCCGGCCTGCCGCGCGCGGCCTTGCGCCTGCGAGCCGCCTTTACCGCCAGCAACGAAAACAACGAAAACAACGAAAACGGCCCGCCCGCCCTGCGCGGCCCCTTGCGCATCGACAATGCCCGCCCGACCACGCTCGACGCCGGCGGCCTGCCGCTCGCCAGCCTGCGCGCGGACGTGACCGCCGCGCTGGACGCATTGCGGCTCGACGCGCTCATGCTCGAAGGCGGGGGCGGCAAACTCACGGGACAGCTGCACTGGCGACGGCAGGCGGCGGCGCAAGACAGCAAAACGGCCACGGCTGCCGTCCCGCCCGCCGGTTTCGGGCAAATCGACGCCCATCTCGACATCAGCGCGCTCGATCCGGCCCAGCTCGATGCCCGCCTGCCCGCCCGTCGCGTCGACGGCGGCCTGCGGGCCGAGGCGGACGCCCAACGGCAACGGGGAAGCGCCCAACTGCGCGCGGGCGCGGCGCGGATCGAAGCCGAGGGCGAAATCGTGGCGGGCATCGCCCCCGAGCCGGCCTTCACGCTGAAACTGAACCTGCACGACTTCGACCCGGCTGCCTTCCATCCCGCCGCGCCGCCCGCTTCCATCGCCTTGCAGGCCGTGGCAAGCGGCGTTCTCGTGGAAAAAGCGCCGCTCGCGCTCCATTTCGCCTTCGGCGACGACAGCCGCTACGCCGGACAGCCGCTCGGCGGCAGCGGACGCTTCGCCCTGGAAGGCACATCCCTGCGCGATGTCGCCCTTGGGCTGGATCTTGCCGGCAACCGCCTGCGACTTGCCGGAAACTGGGGCCGCCCCGAAGATCGCCTGACGCTGGACATCGACGCCCCCCGCCTTGCCGCCGCAGGCCACGGATTGGCTGGACGGCTGCGCGCCACCGGCGCCGTCACCGGCGGCCTGCTCAAGCCAGCGGGAACGCTGCGGCTCGACGCCGAAAAACTGCGCCTGCCCGGCGACCTGGCCATCGCCGCGCTCGTGGCCGAAGCGCGCATCGAACCCCGCGACGAAGGCCCGTTCGCGCTGAAGCTCGACGGCACCGGCCTGACTGCCGGCGAACTGCGCCTTGCCTCGGCGCGGATCGAAGCCGACGGCCGGCGCGACCGCCACCGGATTCGCATCGACGCCGAAGGCCGCTTCCGGGACAACACCGCCCGCCTCGCAACCACCCTGGAAGGCGGCCTGCAAGGAATACGCTGGCTCGGCCGCCTTCTCACGCTGGAAAACAGCGGAAGCTGGCCCCTGCGCCTGCGCGCGCCGGCGACGCTGGAAATCGGCCCGGAAGAACTGCGCCTTGCCGGCGCGGCCTTCGACGCCGGCAAACAGGGCAACATCCGCCTCACCGAAATCCGCTGGAAAAACGGCGAAGCCCTCCTGCGCGGCGCGCTGAACGGTCTGGCCCTGACGACGCTGCCGGGCCTGGGACAACGGCAACGCGACCCCCTCACCCTCGGCGGCCACTGGGACTTGCGCATCGGCAAGACCATCGAAGGCGAAGCGCGCCTGCTCCGCGAGTCGGGCGACCTCTCGGTGCAAGGCGAAATTTCCACCCGCCTCGGCCTGGAACGGCTCGAAGCGCACCTTTCCGCCCACGACCGCAGGCTGACGCTGGCTTTTGCCGCGCAGGGACGCGAAGCCGGCGAACTCGGGATCTCGCTCGAAGCCGCCATCGAGCGCGGCGCCGAAGGCTGGCGGCTGACGCCACGCGCCCCACTTGCCGGCGCGGCCCACCTGGCGATGCCCTCGCTCGCCTGGCTGGGCCGCCTGTCGCGCGAAAACGTCGAAACCGCCGGCCTCCTCAGCGCCGACATCACCCTGGCCGGCACGCCGGCCGCGCCGGAACTGCGCGGCAACATCACGGGCAACGCCCTGCGGCTCGCGCTCATCGACCAGGGACTCATCCTTGCGGGCGGCGACCTGGAAGCCGGCTTCGCGCACCGCGACGGACGCCACAGCCTGCATCTGCGACAACTCGCGTTCGAGTCGGCCAACCGCGTCAAACCCCGTGACAAGCGCATCCCCATCGACGATCTCACCGCCACGCCGGGCCGCCTGCGGATAACGGGAGACATCGCCCTGGACACCACGCAGCGCGGCCACTTTGAATTCACCGCCGAACGCCTGCCGCTGCTGCAACGCCCCGACCGCTGGCTGATCGTCTCCGGCCAGGGAAGCGCGACCCTGCAAGGCAAGGCGCTCGATCTCGACGCCCGCCTGCGCGCCGACGCCGGCTACATCGAAATCGACGCCACGCCCCCGCCCGGCCTCGGCGACGACGTGGCGGTACACCGCGCGGGCAAGGACGATGCGGCGCGGGAGACGACGGAAAACCTTGCCATCGCCGGCAAAATCGCGCTCGATCTCGGGCGCTCGCTATACCTCGACGCTTTCGGCGTCGATACCCGCCTGGCGGGCGGCCTGGAACTGCAACTGCGTCCCGGCGCGCCGATGCGGGCCCTGGGCACGCTCCAGACCGTCGACGGCAACTATCGCGGCTACGGACAACGGCTGGCCATCGAGCGCGGCACCATCACCTTCCGGGGCGAGCCGGACAACCCGGGCCTCAATATCGTCGCCATGCGGCGCGGCATGGAAGTCGATGCCGGCGTGGCCATCACCGGCGACGCCCATCGTCCGCAGGTAAAACTGGTTTCCGAGCCGACCGTCCCCGATCCGGAAAAGCTCTCCTGGCTCGTGCTGGGACGCCCGCCCGATGCCGCTGGCGCCGATCTCGGCCTGCTCATCCCGGCGGCGCAGGCCCTGTTCGGCGGCCCCGGCGGCGGCATGACCGAAGAGCTGGCGCGCGGGCTGGGATTCGACAGCTTCACCATCGGCCAGGGCGAACTCAACAGCAGCCGCCGCAGCGCCACCAGCAAAGTCGTGGGCGGCGGATCGCGGATCAGCGCCGGCCCGGCGGCAAGCGGCGACGTGGTCGCGGTGGGCAAGCGGCTCACGAACGACCTTTCCCTGTCTTTCGAGCAAAGCCTGGCTGGCGCGGAATCGCTGGTGAAGCTCACCTACCGCCTTGGCCGCCGCCTGTCGCTGGTGGCGCGCGGCGGCACCGACAACGCGCTCGACGTGTATTACACGTTCTTTATCGGCGGCGGCGGGGAAAAGAAGGAAAAAGCGCGCGCGGACGAATCCCCGACGCCTCGCCCGCCCCCCGCCCTGTGACGTCCGCGCCTCGCCTGGTCCGTCACCTCGAACGAAATCTCGCCCAGGCTGTTTTTCAATTCCACGCCGGGCGTGAAGACAATCCGCACGCCCTTCACATTGCGCGCCGAAAGCGCCTCCGGCGTCTCCGTCCCCTCGCTGGAGACCGTCACCCGGAACGAGCCGAACCCCTCCAGCCGGATCGTCTGTCCCAGTTTGAGGAACACGGGAATCAACTGCACCATGTTGCTCAACACGCTCTGCACATCGCCCAGCGACAAGGACGAACGGCCCTCGATTTCGCGGGCGAGCTCTTTCAGCCCCACTGTGCCCGACTTGCTCTGGATGAGATACCACCTGCTTTGCTCCGGATTACCAGGCATTTTTCGGGACAGTTTCTTGAGCTTGAGTGCCATTCCGCATCTCCAATAAATGAACGAGGCGTGACCACGCATACCCGAAATGATTTTATCAGGCCATCCATCCGGTATGTGTTACGCGCTTCCAGGTTCTCCTCTTCCGTCGCAAGCAAGTTCTCCGCTTATCATCGTGTCGCCGTGTCGCGGGCCGGTCGGCATCTCAACCGAAGCGCCGGGCACCCGGCATCCCGTGCCCGGCAGGGTGTTCACATGCCATCAAAATGCGCATATAGTTCGACCAGCCTGATCTGTGACTTTTTTCATATGCGTGTATGCGCACCACAAAGGGAGAACACCATGGCTTTCGATGCATTCATCAAGATTGACGGCATTCCGGGCGAATCCACCGACGACGAGCACAAGGACTGGATCGAAGTCCAGTCTTTTTCCCACAGCCTGAATCAGCCAGCTTCGAGCACCGCATCCTCGTCTGGCGGCGCGACCGCCGAGCGGGTCAACCACGAAACATTCAACATCGTTCACCTGTTTGACAAAGCCACGCCCAAATTGCATGAAGCGTGCTGCACCGGCAGGCACATCAAGGAAGTCATCCTTCGGCTTTACCGTGCGGGCAGTGACGGCGGCAAGGTGAAATACGCTGAAATCCGGCTTGAACAGGCCATCGTGTCCAGCGTCTCAATCGGTGGCGGCGAAGGCGGCTTTCCGTGCGAGGTGATCTCTTTCAGTTACGGCAGGATCAAGTGGAACTACATCCAGCAAAGACGCGCCGACGGCACGCCTGGCGGCAACATTGCCGCTGGATGGGACTTGACCACCAACAAAACCTACGCCTGACAGACAGGTTGTCCCGGCCCCGTTTGGCCGACAAATGAGATAAGGAGATAAGCATGCCATTCATGGCGAATCTTGCGACCTGCGAAACAAAGGTCGGAACGTGGGTGTCGTCGGGCGCGGATCCGGGATCAAAAGAGTGTGTACCGGCAGTCAAGGCGCTCGCTGGCACGCCTGCATCTCACGCCTGGCGGCGTGGGAAGAAGGTCAAGGGCAACAACATCCTGCCGGGCACGGCGATTGCGACATTCCCGATCAAGAAGAACGGAAAGTTCCACTTCAAGGGGCATGCGGCGATCTTTGTAAGGTATACCGCCGAGGGATTCGAGGTTTACGATCAGTGGAAGCCAAAGCCAAATGAGCCACCAACAAAATGGCATCCTTTTCAAAAGAGGCCAATTGATTATGTGTGCCGCGGGTATATTTCCAATGACGCCGAAGCATTCTACGTCATTGAACTGACCGAACATCCTTCCGACGATCCCGCGCTTTGCGGGCCGAGATCATCCTTTTGAGGGAGTGACGAAAAATGCGAAACAGGCGATTGTATACATTGTTGCTCTTCGTCATGGCCTTCCCGGTTCATGCCAGCGAAGAAGATTGCGATGGCTGCGAAACAACAATAGTTGACCCAGAACCAAATTGGGATACTGCGACATATAAGTGCCCACTGTCCGTTAAAACAGAAAAGGGGGAACATATATTTCGCT